>NZ_JBEKBF010000002.1:0-238811 GCF_050015535.1 Binatus soli (SeqCode)
CTCCGAATGCGTATCTGCTTTCGATCTCATCTCCGCTCCTTTTGGGGTTAAGATGAGCCAAAAACCCTCTCTTCCTCAATCGCTGCAAACTGTCCAACTTGTGCTGACGGGGAACAGTCCGCAACGCCTCGCCGCCGGGCACGATCGGCGTGTGCATAAGGGAGTCACATAACAATGACAAAACAAGAAGCGATAGATACTCTCGATGGCCTTCAGAAAGCCTTCAAGGCACTCAATCAGACGAAGGCTATGCAAGCCTTCAATGTGCTGCTGGACAGCGGCGGAGTCGTGACGACCGCATTTAATCTCGGGATCCAATTCGCATCTGCTTTGACAACTCTGAAAACGGTCTTTGATGCGATTGAGGAAAAGGGAATTCACTTTCCGCCAAATTAGATCATCACCCGATTGGGCTAGAGTCTTGATCGGGATCGCGCGCCCAGCTGAACGGTCCCCCGCCGCCATCGTCGAAGATCCACCCGCGCGCTTCCTCGGCGCGCCTTCGCCTCACATCGCGCGCGTGTGGTGGCTCTCCGCCAGCAGCAACCAGTAGTAGCGCGCATGCTTGATCGATCATGGAGGCGGGGTAATCGGTTGTATTAGGGCGGAGTTTTAGGTATTTTTACGCGAGTGTCGAACATTCTCCGTAGTACGACGGAAAGCTCGCGCGAATCGGCGGACAAGTTGATGACGGTTCGCCAACTCGCCGCTTATCTGAACCTCAACGAGCGAACGGTGCTCAAATTGGTATCCGAGGGGGAGTTACCCGGAGTCAAAATCGGTAATCAATGGCGGTTCCGCAAGGCGATGCTGGACGCCTGGCTCGACGATCAAATGCTGGGAGTCACGCCACGGAGCGTTGACGTTTCCAGAGGCGCGCCTGCGGCGGCGCGCAGAATGCTAAATCTCGCGAGTTGCTTTCAGCCAAGCCACATAATTCCCGACCTGGAGGCCAACACCAAAACCGGAGTGATCGAGGAGCTGGCGAATCTGGCCGGCCGGCTGAATCTGGTGAGGGACAAGACCTGGTTTGTCGGCGCTCTTATCGAGCGCGAGAATATCATGCCGAGCGCGATCGGCAACGGACTCGCTTTCCTGCACACGCTCAATCGCCATCCCGAGCACATAGTCAAACCGTTCATGGTCCTGGGCCGATCACGTGGCGGCGTCGATTTCGACGCTCTCGACAGTAAGCCCACCCATCTGTTTTTTGTACTCGGCCTCAAGTATCACGAACTGCACCTTCCCTGGCTGGCAAAGCTCCCGCAGATGTGTTCACGGCCTGAAACGCTGCGAACCTTAATGGCCGCCGTCACGGCAGACTCAATCTTCGCGGCCCTCTCTGATGCCGAGCGCGATTTGGGGATCTCGGCGACAAGCGAGACCCCGAGAAAAATCCCGTGATGATGAAACTCCTAGTGGTACGCGGCGAATTTCTACATACGATTCCCCGTTGCGACGGGGGGCATTCAGTCACCGCTACGCGCGGGGCGGTCGTTGGCACGACGGGCCAGTCTCAAGCGAAAAATCTGCGCAGCGGCGGCTCCGTATTTCAGAAATTTCCGCTCCTGGCTGAAAGTCATTAGACGTCAAGAACTGAGTGGAGGGAAGACTGCCAAATGGAAGTTCATCGGATCTGCGAACTTAGTCCGGGTACTCCTGTCTGGGTCTGGATCGTCCGTGTGGGCAAGGGCAGGTGGTGGCCCGGTTCCGTGCTGTCCATCGCTGCCCGAAAGCCCTTTCCGATAATCAATACCCGCTTCGAGTGTCGGTCGGCTGGAAAAAACGGCCTCGATGGGCCAGCCTTTGTCGGCATCAGCACCACCCGAATGCGTTATCTTGAACTCCGCGACATCGGCCTGAAAAGTGAGGATCGACCGAATTTTGTTCCGAGCGCGATTTTCGCCAAACCTGAGGAAAATGGGGTCGGACTCGACGGCATGCAGCATGTGGATACAATGACTGCGGATGCTCGAGTGCCACTGCGTACCGCAGTCAAGAAGTCTCGGGCGAGGAAAAAGATCAAAGCCTCAAAAGCCTCAAATCCAAGGAAGGATGCGACGGCGGTCGCGATTGAATGATGTCTTAACACTGCGCCCCCGTCGCAACGGGTCTCAATCGAAAAATCTGCGCAGCGGTCGTTGGCACGACGGGCCAGTCTCAATCTTAACACTGCGTCCCCGTCGCAACGGGGAACACGCGTCCCGCAGCATCAATTGGAATCATCCGCATCCGCGGGTGACGCGGTCGGATACACCATAAAGCGTGCCGGCTGATCGCAGAATCTGCCACCGGCGAACCGGACTTTACTGCGGAAAATCGTGCTGGCGATGCTAAATCCGCCGTCGCCAGACTCTAATTGGCGCGGTGGCACGCAATTAGCTACCGGCGTGAATACGGCGGCGCGCCCGATCACAAAGGGGTCATCGCTGGGAACGGCTGAACGAGGATGTGCGAAAGAATCCGGTGGCACACGACCAACCCGAATCCGCGCGCCGCGCTTCGATTGTTTGTCCAGGCGAAGCACCGGAACGCAAAGTGCGCAATGGTCACGCGCTCCACCCTTGACAATGACCGACGCATCAGTCATTATAATCCAATGCCGCTGATTTCAGCCTCGAATCGGGAAAGCCACTTGGAGAGTCGGCGTGAGCAACTGGCCCACGCGGCGCTCAAGGTCTTCGTCCGAAAGGGTATTGACGAAGCCACCGTCAGCGATATTACGTCTGAGGCCGGGCTGGGAAAGGGTACCTTTTATCTCTACTTCGAGAACAAGGACGCCATCATCGACGAATTAGTGCAGCGGTTCACCCTGCTGCCCGACGAGAGGAGGCTGTTGGAACAGTTCGCCGGAGCCCCGCTGCGCGACATTCTCGCTCGGGCGGTGTCGGGGATGTTGGACGCATTCAGGGTGAAGGCCGCACGGACGCCGAACATTCTGTGGCAGTTGGCTCTGCGTAGCTCGAATGGCCGCACTTTGCTGGAGCACGTCTTGATCGAGGGTAACGAGCTTCTGGCGGGCCAATTGCGTGACAGGGTCAAGGCCGGTGAATTGCGCCCGATCGACGAGTTCGTCGCGGCGCGTTGCCTAATCGGGATGGTTTTGATGTTCATCCTGACCGAGGAGGTGATGGGCGGCAGTCAGGCGCATCCGCTGGCGGAAGAAACGATCATTTCCGGAATTGCGGATCTGTTTCTGCGCGGCGTGCTTGCGCCTCAGCCGAGCCCCGGACGGTCGGGCACAACGGGCGGATCCTTTCCGCGCGGCGCCGATTAGGCGACCGGTAGTATGGGTAGTGCTTGTGACTCGCTGTGCTGCACGATCGGGTGCCGCCCCTACCCCTTCGGAAACGTCAGCAAGCGGGCGAAGTCAAATGGCACGCAAGGTGCGTTTACGTATGCGGCCACAGCGGGGCAGATTGCCGTGAATCGATTGGGAGGGGATCGCTATGCCTGATGCAACTTACGACGCCATCATAATCGGTGCGGGTCACAACGGGATGGCGCTGGCCGCCTACCTGGCGAAAGCCGGATGGAGCGTTGGCGTTTTCGAGAAGCGCACCGAAGAAGGCGGCGGACTGTGCACCGAGGAACTGACGCGGCCCGGCTTCCTGCACAACGTTCACGCGAATTATCACACCCTGGTCGGCATCTGCCCGGTGTACGACGACCTTGAGCTCATCACGCGGCACGGATTGCGCTACGTGCAGCCGCTGGTGCAGATGGCGAGCGTGTTCGGCGACGGCTCGGCGCTGGTGGTGCATACCGACCTGAACAAGACCTGCGAGTCGATTGCGCGTTTTTCGCCCAAGGACGCCGAGACCTTCCACGCCGTTTACGAAGAAGCGCGCGGCTACCGCGACCTGATTTTGCGGACGCTGATGTATTCGCCGCCGACCTCGATGAAGGAGATCACCAAGGCGCTGGTGGCCTGGGGCGTCGAGGAAAAGAGCAAGTACCTGAGCGTTCATTTGCGCCATCAGACGATCAACGAATTCCTCGACCACCATTTCGAGAACGATCGAGTCAAGGCTCATCTGTCATTTCACGCGTCGCTGGCGGGCTATGCGACCGATCGCAGAGGGCTGGCGGTTTCGTTCCCGTTGCTGCTGAGCAAGATCGACAACTGGCACATCTGCATCGGCGGTTCGCACGCGCTTGCCCATTCATTATGGGAAGCGCTGGCGCAAGCCGGCGGGCGCGTTTTCCTGAATCATGGCGTCGAGAAGATTATCGTCGAGAACGGAAAAGCAGTCGGCGTCCGCCTCGAAGACGGCAGCGAAGTGCGCGCGAAGCATCTGGTCGCCAGCTCGATCAGCCTCGAGCAGACTTTCCTGCGTATGGTCGGGCGCGAGAATCTGTCGGCTGCGCTGACCACCGAAGTCGAGCACTTTCCGCACATGGATTCGACGTTCTTCAGCGTCCATCTTGCGATGACGAAGCTTCCCGAGTATCGCGCCGCGTCATTCGATCCCGATGTCAATAAGGCCTGGGTGGTCAATCTCGGTTACGAAAATCAGAAGCAGTTCAATGACGATTGGCGCGACGTGCGCGCCGGCAAACTTTTGAATCCACGGCCCAATGCCGCGGTCAATTCGCTCTACGATCCGACTGACGCGCCCGACGGCTTCTACACGGGCCTGCTCCGGCAGATGGCGGCGTACGATCTCGCCAACGGCGGTCCGACCACGTGGGACAATATCTCCCGCGAATACGGCCAGCGATGCATCGACGTGTGGAAAGCGGCGGCGCCCAACCTGAGCGACAGCACGTTTCTGGACTGGGCGACCTATTCGCCGCTCGACATCACGCGGCGGATCCCGAACATGGTTCAGGCCGACTGGATCGGCGGGCTGATCGATCTCGGCAACATGCTGGACAATCGTCCCGGCCCGATTCTTTCAGAGTATCGGACTCCGATCGGGAATCTGTACATGTGCGGCGCCACGCAGCATCCGCACGGGTTCGTGACCTTCGCGCCGGCTTACAACGCACTGGAGATTATCGCGCAGGATCAGCACGTCGAGCGCTGGTGGAAATGACCGCTATTGCAGATATCCCGGTGCGACTCAATGACGACGCGACGAGCGGGCTCGCCTCGATCGTGCAGCAGTTCCTCGAGCAGCAACTGGCAGATTCGACGCGGCGGCGAGTACGCGCGTCGCGTTTGCGTGGCCGGCTTGGATTGACCGCGACTGATTACGATGCGTCGGTGACGGTGGATTTTCGGGGCGATGAGATCGCGATAAGCGACGGCAGCGCGGGGCCGCTCGACGCCACGATCGCGGGTTCGTACCAGTCGCTGACCAAGCTGCTGCAGGGCCGCAGCAATCCGCTGATCGAGCATCTTCGAGGACGGCTGAAAGTAACCTCGCGGATCGGCAATCTTTTTTTTCCATTTCGGGTTCATCGACTGATGAAGCTCGCCCCTGAGGGCAACCATTAGGAGGGCCGCATGCCAGACGCATCTTATGACGCGGTAATTATCGGAGCCGGCCACAACGGTCTGTGCCTGGGCGCCTATCTCGCGCGGGCAGGCTTGAAAGTCGGGATATTCGAGCGGCGCCACGACGAAGGCGGCGGCGCGCACACCGATGAGGCGACCGTTCCAGGCTTCTGGCACAACCTCCATGCCCAGTACATGGAGTTCATCGAGATGATGCCCTTCTATCGCGACTTCGACCTGCCCAGCTTCGGGGCCCGGGTGATCAAGCCGGATGCGCAGGTCGGAATTACCTTTGCCGATGGCAGGCCGCCTCTAGTCATCTACCGGCCCGAACTCGCGGACCGGACTCATGCGAGTATCGCCTACTACTCGCGCCGCGACGCCGATGCTTTCGCTGCGATCCGCGGCAAGGTGCTGGCGGCCAACAATTACATCTCGGCGATGCTCTACAGCCCGCCCTCGTCCGAGGTGCAGAGCGAGGGGGGGCGCAGCGAAGCCATCATGGGCCGGCTGCTGCAGCTTTGGATCGACCTCGGGTTCAAGCCGCAAGAGATGAACAAGTGCCCGAAAGTGCTCATCGATGAGGTTTTCGAGTCGAGCGAGCTGCGCGCGACCATGTATCGCCAGTGCGTGGAATGGGGCGCGAACCTGCACGCCGGCGACGGCTTCGGATTCGTGATGTGCGTGATCTGGCTGTGCGCGAATCACTATATGTCGATCGGCGGGACGCATACGCTCGCGCATGCGATGGCGAGCGCGGCGCTGGCGGCGGGCGCGGACCTTCGTTACAACAGCCCGGTCGTCGAGATTCTGAATTCAGGCGGACGCGCAACCGGCGTGCGGCTCAAGGACGGGCACACGATCGAGGCGCGCAAACTGGTCGCCTCCAACGCCGATCCGAAAACCACCTTCGTCGATCTCATCGGATGGGACAAGCTCAGTGATTTCAGAAAAGAGCGGATGGTGAATTGGCGGTTTGGACCTGAGCACGTGCTCGGCACGCCGTCGTTCGCATTGCACACGCCGCCCGATTACAAGTCGGCGCGGCACAACGCCGACATCAACAAGTGCTTCTACACCATCGTCGGATTCGAAGATGCCCACCAGGTTTCCGACTACATCCTGCAGGCCTACGGCGGCCAGATTCCCGACCTTCCCGGCGCCGGCACCTGGGTCAATTCGCTGTGGGATCCCAGCCAGGCGCCTGCGGGAATGCACACGATGAACGGATGGTTCTTTTTCCCGCGCGCTTCGTGCCTCAGCCCGGAGGAATGGGACAACGTCCGGCGCGACTACAACGGAAAATTCCTGGAGCTTTGGAGCACCTACGCTCCCAACATGACGCGCAAGAATGTAATCGCTGACAAGCTTTACGTGTCGCTCGACATGGAAAAGCGGATCGCGATGCCCGAGGGAGATTTCTCGCACGGACGACCCGGCCACATGAGTTTCGGGCTGCCGCGGGCGCACATCTATCGGAGCGAGATGGAAGGGCTCTACATGTGCGGCGCGTCGGCGGGCGGCGGAGGAATCAGCGCGGCCGGCGGCTACAACGCATACAAGGTCATTGCACACGATTACGGCCTGCCCAAGCTGTGGCAGCAGGAAAATCGGCTCTATTAAGAGAACCGGATCGGCGGCGAGAGGATTATCATGCCTGCGATTTACACGACCGAATGGTACGAGGCGATCAAGAAGCTCCTCAACGAAAATCCGGAAGTCGAAAAAAAATCCCCGCGTGGCACCTTCCACGTGCTGGCGAAGATTGTCGGCGATGCGGGCTCGCTCTATCTTCCGGTCGGCGAGTTGCGCAACTTCGTGGTGTTGTTCACGGACGGCAAATGTCTCGAGTATCGGCAAGTCGACGTGCCAGCGCCGCGCAAGGATTTCGAGTTCATCTTCGAGCTTCCCGCATCGGTATTCGAAGCGGTCGCGGCGGAGCAGATGGACCTCATCGACGCGGGACTGAAGGGCAGGATCAAAATCACCGGAGACATGCGAATCCTAATCAGGCATGCCGAGTTGGTAAACGAGATCTACGGCGCGTTCGCGCGCGAAGTCGAAACGATTTGGCCCAAGGGCAAGCCCGGCTCCGCGGGCGGGGCTCCCGGCCCGGTTAAACACTAGATTCAGGTATCTGCGACTAGAATCCGCGGCAGAGGTATGCCGCGGCTTTCGCAATCGCGCCGGAGAAACGCGTAGCCTAACAGTTGTTAGGTTCATTGCGATGAACTTTATTAGGCCCACTGACTTACGCTCATGTAATTGGTCAGTCTTTGAAGGTGTAGCCCTGCGGCTTGCTCCAGTCACCGCCGGCACGCCGGTTATCACAAGTCGCACATTTGACACCGAAGTTGCGCATCTGACACCTAACCTATCTCGATCCTCCCTGAGCCTAACGAGTGTTAGGGAACCGATGAGAGTGGTCCGATCCCCGACCTGCGTGCACCGCGTTCCGATGCGACGCGTGCCCTCCGCCGGCGCATGAACCCATACTTCAGAAAAAAAATGGTGCGGATGGCACCATTGCGGCTGTAGCCATAAGCGCCACAAATAGCGAAGAAATTGAATTCAGCAGCTACCCGTGCCGGCGCCGTATGGCACGAGCAGTGCATACTAAAACGCAACCGCGTTCTTGGGAATTCCGAATGACCGGTGAGGTGAAATGCTCAAGCCCAATACAAGCTGAGACGCCTTCTTGAGGGGCGTCACGCTCGGGCGCGGTCACGCGCCTTGGTGCGACGGGATGCGTTCGAATCGAAGGCCAGCGCCTTCGAACGAGGGACCGGGGCTTCATTTACGTCAGCATGAAAGATTAGAGAGGCAGTGCCATGAGCCAAAGACAACTCGCTATGGTGATCAATCTCGATAAATGTATCGGGTGTCAGACTTGCACCGTCGCCTGCAGCACTCATCGTCTGAACCATCCCGGCACCGAGATGCTCCGCTACATATGGTGCGAAACCAAGCCCGGCGAGGGGTGGCCCAAGGGGTGGATGGAACTGGGCCGTAAGGTTCCGGACCGGGTGCGGGACTACGGCGGAACGTGGAACTTCAACTGGGAAGAGGTCTACACGTCTCCGGTCGGCGCCAAATACCTGCATCCGGTGACCAAGGAAACCGGAGAGCCGCCGAAGTGGGGACCCATCTGGGAAGAAGATCAGGGCGGCGGCGAGTGGCCGAACGGGTACTTTTTCTATATGCCCCGGCTCTGCAATCACTGCACGGATGCTCCTTGCATCGCCGTCTGCCAGGATCACTTCGCCAAAGGCGGCGGCATGCCGTCGAGCCAGGGGAACGGGCACAAGAACTCGTTGCACAAGCGCGAGGAGGACGGGATCGTCGTCATCGATCCGAGTTCGTGCGACGAATGCGGCCTGTGTGCAGCAGAATGTCCCTACAAGATTCCGATGGAGAACATCGTGGCAGGCACCTACGAGATGTGCGACTTCTGCGCCGGCCGGGTGGAGAACAATTACGCTCCGGTATGCGCGAAGAGCTGCCCCGCGCGTGGGATGTACTTCGGCTATCTGGACGACAAGGAGAGCTTCGTCGCCAAGCTCGTCAACGAATACAAAGTCGCGCTGCCACTGCGTCCCGACTACAACACCGGTCCCAATGTTTACTACATACCGCCGTTCATCCGGCCGACGAGTTTCGCAGCCGGGAATAAGCCGACCAATCAAGCCGATATACCGGTGGACCTGCTTCGCAAGTACTTCGGACCCGGTCTTGACCAGGCGATGGTTACGCTCAAGGAGCATCGCGCGCGCGCCGCGCGCGGGGAACATTCCGAATTGATGGATCTGCTCATCATCTACAAATGGTCGGACGCCTTCACCCCGTTCAATGTCCTGGCTCCCGTTGATCCGATCGAGCAGGGGGTCGAGGCCGGCAAGCAGGGGGGCGAGGCCGGCAAGGGGCACCAGTCATGAGCAAGCGCAAGGACGAAGAAAATCCTGCGGCCAACCAAACGGCCGCCGAAGCCAATCAGAAGTATTGGCAATGGGATAAGTGCCGATGGGGAACGCATCGCGTCAACTGCTATCCCGGCAGTTGCCCGTTCCGCGTCTACGCGCAGGACGGCAAGGTGATTCGCGAGGAGATCTCGTGCACCTACCCGGAGTTCTCCGATCCCGACTACAAGGTGCCCGACTACAATCCGCGCGGATGTCAGAAGGGCTACCAGCACTCGAAAGCGATGTATGGCCCCGACCGGCTGTTATACCCGATGAAGCGTGCGGGCGAGCGGGGCAGCGGCAAGTGGGAACGGATTAGCTGGGAGCAGGCCTACGATGAAATCGCCGTCAAGCTCGTCGACATAATCCAGAAATACGGGCCGCAGGCGATCTCCGACGACCATGGAACCAATGGCGCCGGCGTGTTGCGCGGCGGCGGCGAGGGTGCATCGACCGGCTTCGTGTCGCGCTTGGGGGGAGTCAGCTCCGATCTCAACTTTCTCATCGGTGATTTCAACCCCGGCCAGTACCTGACCTTCGGGCAATTCCAGCACGCTCCGGGAATCGAGACCTGGTTCCTCGCGGATACGGTCATCGCTCTTTCGAATCCGGCGTACGGGAACATTCCCGACATCCATTATATTCTCGAGGCGCGCTATCGCGGTGCGAAAGTGGTCGCGATCGCGCCCGACAAGAACGCCACTGCCCAGTTCGCTGACATGTGGCTGCCGGTCAACTGGTCGGCCGACCCGGCACTGTGGCTCGGCGTCTGCAAAATCCTGATCGATAAGGGATGGGTGGACCTCGAGTTCATGAAGGAACAGACCGATCTCCCGGTGCTGGTCCGCATGGACGATCAACGGTTCCTGCGCGCGGCCGACTTGACCGAGGGCGCCGACGGGGAGCAGCACTTCGCAATCAACAGCGCCACCGGCAAGCCCGAGCCGCTGCCCAAAGGCACGCTTGCGATGCCGTTCGACTACGCGCTCGAGGGCAAATGGAAAGTTACCCTCAAGGACAAGAAGCAGATCGAGGTCACAACGGTCTACGAGCTGCTCAAGAAACGAATCGCTGAATACACGCCGGAAAAGGTGCACGAGATATCGGGTATCCACCCCGATCAGCTCGCCCAGTTGGCCGAACTGGTCAAGCCGCCGCGCAAGGTGTTCGTCTTCGTCAACTGGAACGCCGGCAAGCTCTACCATGGCGATCTGCTCGAGCGCTCCTACTGCTACATGCTCGCGCTCACCGGAAACGTCGGCAAGGCCGGCACGGGATCGCGGGGATGGTCGGCCGGAGCCGAGTATATCGGCGGCGCCGCCGTCGTCGGCGGGATGCCCAATGAGGTGCTCGAGACCGGCGATCCATTGCTTCACGCGATGAATATGTCGCAGAAGATACCGGAGGACTATAAGACATATTTCAAAATGGACCCGACGATGCCTCCGGTCGAGGCTTCTTTGGGTGCGCTCCGTGAAGGTCTCAGGATGGGCGGCACACTCTCGCCGCCGGTTTGGCTCTGGTACCACCACGCCGGGTACAAGGAGGTTTGGGACAAGTTCCTCGACGACCCAAACGCGCCCAAGAAAATCAGCCAATACGCCGAGGAATCGCTCGCCAACGGCTGGTGGAAGGGGTTCGTACACCCCGACAAGGACGTCTGTCCAAAGGGGCTGCTGGTATCAGGATCGAATCCGCTCCGCCGTCACCGCGGCGGCATGAACACCTACCTGAAGACCTTTTGGCCGAAGCTCGAGCTAATCGTGGTGTTGGATCCGCGCTGGAGCACCACCGGACTCTACGCCGACTACGTGCTGCCGGCCGCATCGTTCTATGAGTATGCCGACGCCAAGTACTCGACGCCGGCGACCCGCTTCAGCACATTCACGGACCAGACCGTGGAGATGCTCGGCGAGTCCAGATCCGACCGTCAGATCACGCTCGCCCTCCTGAAACGCATTCAGGAGCATCTACAGAAGCGAGGCGTGGAAAAGTACAAGTCCGATGAACGGGAGATCGTCGTCAAGGAGCTCTACTGGCGTGCCACCTTCGGAGGACGCTACGGCGAAGAGAACGCAGACGAGGAACGGCTGGTAAACGACACCTATAACGCGCTCGGAAAGATGGGGTGGTTCGAAAGCCTCGACGGTGAGGAGCTCACGCTCGCCAACCTGCGCAAGAACGGGAAAGCGTGGCTGAGCGGTCGCCCCGCCTGGCACGCGACCGTGGTCCAGAACGCGGACATCGTTCCGGGCAATGTTTTCTGGCCCTTCCGCGATCAGCTCGAGCAAAAGGTGCCATACGCGACCACTACGCGGCGAATGGAGCTGTACCTCGACCATCCGTGGTTCATCGAGGCCGACGAGCACCTCGTCCGTTACAAGCAGCCACCCAACATCGGCGGCGCACAACCCTTGCGGCTTACCAGCGGACACCTACGATGGAGTGTTCACTCGAACTGGGTAGTGTCCTACGAGATGCTGAAGCTGCATCGCGGTGAGCCCTTTGCTTTCATCAACGACACGGTCGCGAAGCAAAAGGGCATCGCGGATCATGATTATATCCACGTATACAATGACTACGGCTCTTTCATAACCCGGGCGAAGCTCAGTTCCTGTACGCGGCCCGACCAGCTCGTGATCTACCACGCGTGGGAGCCGTATCAGTATCCAAACTGGATGCCCTACGATGGCTTGCTGCCCGGCCCGCCCAAGGGCCTGCACTTCGCAGGCGGCTACCGCCATTACGAATACACCCTGTGGAACTGGGCTCCTTCGCAGTCGGACCGGCAGACCAACATTGACTTCGAAAAGGCGCAACTCCAAGCGTAGTCGCGGAGGCCGTGAAAATGGCAAACGAATCGGATAAGCCTCAGAACTCCACGTCGAGACGGGATTCCGTGCAGGAGCAGCGCGAATATTTCGAATGGGACAGCTGCAAGTGGGGTACCCATAGAGTCAACTGCTACCCGGGCAGTTGCCCGTTCCGGGTCTACGCGAAGGACGGCAAGGTGGTTCGCGAGGAGATCTCATGCACCTATCCCGAGTTCGACGACCCCGACTCGAAGGTGCCCGACTACAATCCGCGCGGATGCCAGAAGGGCTATCAACATTCACGCTCGATGTACGGACCCGACAGGGTCTTGCACCCGATGAAGCGGGCGGGCGAGCGCGGCAGCGGAAAATGGGAAAAAATTTCCTGGGACCAGGCCTTCGAGGAAATCGGCGAGAAGATCGCTGATGTCATCCAGAAGTACGGACCCAAGGCGCTGATGGACGACCACTGCGCCAATGGCATCGGAGTGTTTCGCGGAGCCGCCGAGGGCTCGACCACCGGCATGACTTCGTTGCTCGGTGGAGTGAGCCTGGATCTCGACTTCGTGAGCGGTGACTTCAAGGTCGGCCAGTGGCTGACCTTTGGCGAGATGCATCACGAGCCCGGCATCGAGAACTGGTTCCTGGCCGACACCATCATCCTGATGTCCAACCCGGTGTACGCGAACATCCCCGACATTCACTACCTCCTTGAAGCCCGCTATCGCGGCGCCAAGATAATCGCCGTCGCACCGGACAAGAATCCTTCATGCCAGTTCGCCGACATCTGGGTAAACATCGACTGGTCGGCGGATCCCGCGCTGTGGCTCGGGGTGGCAAAGATTCTGATCGACAACGGATGGATCGATGAGCACTTCGTCAAGGAACAGACCGATGCGCCAATCCTGGTTCGTTCAGATGACGGCCGGTTCCTGTCAGAGTCCCACCTGCGCGAGGGCGGAGACCCTGAACAGTTTTACGCAATCGACAGCGCCACCGGAAAGCCTGTGCAGATGCCCAAGGGCACGCTCGAAATGGCCGCCGACTATGCCCTCGACACCCGCACCAGCGTGCGCCTGAAAGACGGAACCAGCATCGAGGTCCGATCCGTTTTCAACCTGCTCAAGCAACGGCTTGACGGCTACACGCCGGACAAGGTCCAGGAGATGTCCGGTGTTCACCCCGACACCCTCCACCAGATAGCCGAGCTATGCCGGCCGCCCCGCAAGATTTTCGGCTATATCAACTTCGTTCAAGGCAAGCTCTATCACGGTGATCTGCTCGAGCGCTCGTATTGCTACATCCTTGCGCTGACCGGCAACGTCGGCAAACCGGGCACCGGCACCCAGGGCTGGTCGCCGGGAACGGAGATCTCGGCCTCGATGGCGGCAGTCGCCGGGATGCCCAAGCAGGTGATTGAATCGGAGAACCCGATCGCCGCGGCCGCGACCTTGTCCCAGATGATGCATGACGATTACAAGATGCGCTTTAAGATGGACCCCACGATGCCGCCGGTCGAGGTCGCCAACGGCGCGACCCATGAGGCCATGAAGATGTCGGGCACGCTCACGCCCGGGGTTTTTCTCTGGTATCGCCACGCCGGATACAAGGAAGTCTGGGACAAGCATCTGCACGATCCATATACGGACAAGAAGATCAGTGACTACGCCGAAGACGCAGTCGCCAAGGGCTGGTGGGATGGATTCGACCAGAAAGTCACACCGCGCGCCATGTTCGTATCAGGATCGAATCCCCTGCGCCGTCATCGCGGCGGCATGAATACCTATATAAAGACCCTATGGCCGAAGCTCGAAACGATCGTCGTATTCGATCCCCGCTGGAGCACGACCGGTCTCTATGCGGACTATGTATTGCCGGCTGCCTCTTACTATGAGTATGCGGATGTAAAGTACTCGACGCCCGGCACGCGCCTCCTATGCTTCACCGATCAGTCGGTGCCGATGCAGGGAGAGTCCCGATCGGATCGTCAGATTGCGCTGGGCGTGTTGGGCAGCATCGCGAAGCACCTCAAGGCCCGCGGCATCGAAAAGTACCAAGCCGGCGAAAACCGTGAGGTCATCGTTGACGACCTGTACTGGCGGGCGACCTACGGCGACCGCTATGGCGAGACCAACGCCGACGAAGAGCGCATGGTTGACGAGTGCCTGCATTCCCTCGGCGAGATGGGATGGCTCACCAGCCTTGACGGTGAAGACGTTGACCTCGCCAACATGCGCAAGAACGGCAAGGCTTGGCTCAGCGGCCGCCCGCCCTGGCACGGTATGGTATGCCAGAGCTCGGATATGGTCCCGCGCCATGTCCATGTTCCGATGAGAGACCAGGTGGAACTGAAGGTCCCCTACGCCACTACCACCCGGCGCATCGCGTTCTACATCGATCACCCGTACTTCGTCGAAGCCGACGAGGCCCTGGTCCGCTGTAAGCGGCCTCCCGACATCGGTGGTCATCAACCGATGAGAATTACCGGCGGCCACGTCCGATGGAGCATCCACGCCAATTGGCATACCTCGCTGGAAATGATGAAGCTGCATCGCGGCGAGCCTTTCGCGTTCGTCAATAACACTGTCGCGCGCAAAAAGGGCATCGAGGACGGCGACTTCATTCACGTGTACAACGACTATGGCTCATTTCTGGTCAGAGCGAAGCTGTCCGCCTGCGTGCGACCCGATCAGATGGTCATGTACCATGCCTGGGAGCCCTATCAGCATCCCAACGGCATGCCCGCAGACGGCCTGATGCCTGGCCCGCCCAAAGGGCTCCACTTTGCCGGTGGCTATCGGCATTTTGAGTACACGCTGTTTAGCTGGGCGCCATCACAGAGCGACAGGCAGACCAATATCGATTACGAGAAGGCTGAGTTTCAGGGATAGTCATGTCCAAGGTCGGCGGTGCGTTGCCATCCTGGTACTGGCCTCCAGGCATCCCGCGTCGAGTTCCGGTAGCGCAGCAGCCGCTCGGCCGTCTGTTCCGGCAGCGATTCGCGACGATGAAGGACCGAATCGCGGTCGCGGACAAAAATGTCCGCATCAGTTACGGTGAACTACTCGAGCAAAGCCTGAGTCTGGCCGGCGGTATCCAGACCGCTGGCCTCACCGGCACCATCGCGATCTCCGATCCTGATCCGCTCGAGAGTCTGCTCCTGTGCCTTGCCGGTTTGTTCGCCGGGCGCCGCATCTTGCTCGCAGACCCCGCAGACTCCGCCGAGCAGCTCGCGGCCCGGCTTGCCGAGGCAAAGGCGTCTGCCCTCATCACCTCAGATGGCACCGGCCCTGCGCAGGCTGCGGGCGTCAAAATGGTCGCGAGGAGCGAGCTGCAAGGGACATTCAGCGAAGCGGGTACGGCGATACGCGCGACGGAGCCCGCGATACTGCTTGCGAGCGGCCGTGGACTGATCGCGCATTCGCATTTCTCTCTGTCGGCGATGGCCGCCTCGATGGCGGCATTCATTCCTCGGCTGCGCGAGATCCCGTTTGTATGCACCGAGCCTGGGATCGGATCTTGGGAGATGCTGACAGGTATTTTGCTGGCCATTTCACAGGGTAAGCCGGTGGTATTTGCCAGCCTCGAACAGTTCGACACCGGCGAGTTGGCCGACCTCACCAATGGCGCCTATATGATTATTCAACGAAGCCAAGCCGACGCAATGTTGGCGGAGGGTCTGAGTCGGATGCCGCCGATGATGAGTCAGTCTGCTCATGTCTTCGTATCCACTGGATCTTTCGCCCCGCGATGGCGCCGCCGGATGGAGTCGTTCTGTGGCCGCCCGATCTTTCCGCTCTGGGGGCTGCCCGAGGTCGGCCCTCTGGTCGCCGCTCATCCCACCTGGATTCCGCCGCATGGACACGGATTTCCGCTCGTCAATGTCTCTCTGATTCCGATCGAACCAAATAGCGGCAAGGTTTCCATCGTCCCGTGGGAGATGCTCGATCAGGCGGAGGTCGGCGTCGAGGCGCTATCCGCGATGGTCGGCTACGTCGAGCCGGCCCGCAACGTCGGTGTCAAAGTCGGCACTGCGGTGAGAACGCACCAGGTCGCGGCGATGGATCATGTTGGCGTGGTTGCCCTCCAGGGTCCCCCGTTCGCCGGCCAGGGAGCCGCCAGTGCCAACTGAAAATGCATATCTGTTGTTCGACCTTCCCGGCGGTCGTCTTGCCTTCGGCGAAGGAGACCTCGACATCTGGGCGGAACATCTCACCTGGTGTTACCGGATGATGGGCATCCCGGACGGCGCAACGATCGCGGTTCAGGACTTCGGCAGCAGTCCCATATCCTTTCTCGGCTCGAGTCTGCTGATGCCGGGCCTTCAACGCGGTGTCGCCGAACGTATCGGTGGCCGCTTCATTTGCCTCGACGCTTCCGCGGAGCGGGTGACGCTCACGCCCGCCCTGTTGTCGCAACTGACAGTCGATGCGCTCGTGATCAGAGAAGATGTGATCGAGCTGCTTTCCGCGGAGTTGCGCAAAAGGGAATTTGCGGCGCTCGCACGGCGCACGATGAAGACAATTGTGGTGTTCGGCGACGAGCCTCCCGCCTTTAATGCGGCCCGCCCGGATTCGTGGCGCCATCTTATGCACGTCGAAAGCACCCTTCTGCTCGCACCCCAGTGCGTAAAGTGCGACTGCTTCCACCTCCGCCAAGGGGTCTACGAAGTTGACGGACGGATCGTTCGCAACCTCCGGCTGGCCGCGCCGGCCTACGACCTGCCGCGCGGCGAACTGTTTCCGCCTTCGCACTGTGCCGCGGGCATCGGCGACTGGTGTATCGGATGGTCACCTCGCGGACGAGGTATTTGATCGGCGATGCGTGACACTACTTCGAGCTGCGCACGAAGCGAGGCCATCGAGACTCTTTCGGGCGCGCAATTGACTGCCTGGCAGACCGACCGTCTGCGCGAGGTCGCAATCTACGCTTACCGCGAGGTTCCATTCTACCGCCAACTGTGGGACAGGGCTGGCGTCGAACCGGGGCTGCTTGGTTCGATCGAAGATTTCGCGCGGTTTCCAACGATTTCAAAGGATGACCTTGTACAAGCGGGCAACTGTTGGACGAATCCGCATCAGGGCTCCGTCGCATTCAGTACGCGCGGCACTTCAGGAGCTCCGCTGCTCGTATGGCTGAGCGCGGAGGAAGAGGAAGCATACATACGGCCGACGATGCGCGGCTTTCGTTGGGCGGGATTCCAGCCCGGGATGACTGCGCTGTTGATGAGCCCGGTATGGCACCGTCTGGCAGCCTGCGAGGCGCACGCGATCGCACGCTTGGGCGGGCGCTGCGCATTTTTCTGGGGAAGCATGGGAACCGAGTACACCGACTCCTTCCTTCATACGCTGGCCTCGGAGCGACCGGAATTCATCACGACCACCGCGCCGTTCCTGCTCTCCCTGGTTCGACGGAGCCCCGGCGACGCGACTCGGCCGCACAAGCTTTTCAAAGGAGTACGCTCGGTCGTCGTCGTGGGGTTGCCGCTCACGCCGCGCATGCGCGAGTTCCTACGCGACCGCCTCCAGGTCGAGGATGTCTTCGAACGCGGTGGAACGCAGGAAGGAGCTGCGACCGACGAATGCCGATGGCATACCGCTCCCCACGTGCACGAGGACGTCTGCTACCTCGAAGTTGTCGACGATGCCGGCATTCACGTCGCGCCCGGTTTCCGCGGACGTCTGATCGTCACCAAGCTCACCACTGCCGGGAGCATCTTCGTGCGCTACGACACTGGTGACGTTGCCGCATTCGCGCCCGGCGAATGCCCGTGCGGGTGTGGTTTTCGCAGACTGAAGATTTACGGACGTCCCGAGAGCAGCGTGCTGGTCGGTGACCGCCTAATCACCGCGTACGACGTCCGGATGTGCATCGAGGAAGACCCCGCTCTGGTGGGCCGCAACGTGTTGCTGGTTCGCGAGGCGAACACGCGCGCCGGCGTGCTGACGGTCGCCGTCGAAGGTGATGCGCACGACCCGGCGAAACTGCAAGCGCGCCTGCGCGAGCAACTCGGGGTCGCCACCGCTGATATCGTCTGGCTCGGCGACCTCAGGGTCAACTGGGGTTTCCGCCAGGTGCTCGACGGTCGCGAGGTACGGCTCCCTGGGAGCTGATGGAGGCAACGATGAAACTGATGCTGCCGACCAATTGGGATCCCGAACTCATCGCGCAAATTGCGCCGTTCAAGCCCGATTACATTTACGGAAGCCTGCCGAGCGAGGCTACGCTGCGCTCGTCACAGATGCTGTCCGACGCGAGCGAAGACGATATAGCGCTTCATGTTACACAAGCCTCGCAGCACGGCATTCGTCTCGTCTACGTCATGAATGCCACCTGTCTGGGAAACAAGGAATACTCGGAAGAAGGCCGTGGTCAGCTGCTGCAGCGTCTCCAATGGCTGGTCGATATCGGGGCTGCGGCGGTAGTCACGGCCAATCCGTTCGTGATGGAGCTGATGCGCGAGAATTTTCCCGCTCTCGAGCTGCACATTTCGGTGCTCGCATCGGTCAATGACGCCCGCAAGGCGAAATTCTTCGAAGACTTGGGCGCCACCGTGATTCATCTCGATCCCCAGGTTAATCGCGACTTCCGCCGTCTCGAGGCCATACGCAAGGCGGTCGGCTGCCGTCTCTCGCTGGTGGTCAACGAGGGGTGCCTGCTGAGCTGTCCTATCCGCCAGTATCACTCCAATATGATTTCCCATTCGGGGGAAAGCATCACCAGCCGATACTACGTGGACTACTGTTACTACCGCTGCTCGCTGCTCAAGCTCAACGACGCCGCCGAGCATCTTCGCTCACCATGGGTCCGACCCGAGGATCTCGCCGTCTACGAAGACTTGGGGTTCGACCTGTTCAAGATCGCCGGCCGTGAAAAGATGGAAGAGGGACCAAGCTCGCACACCGATTGGATCGCCATGGTCGCCAATGCGTACTACTCCAGGCACTGCGAGGACATCGCCCGCCTCCTCGTCGGCATCCAGCCGCCTTACAAGCTCTTCGGCGAGGCGCCCGAGCCGTTGGCCGTCCGAATCGACAGTGCGGAGCTCGACGGGTTCCTGCGCTTCTTCCAGGACGACCATTGTTTGCTCGATTGCAACCAGTGTGACTATTGCGGCCAGTGGGCGCGGCGCGCCGTCCACGTGAGCGGCAGGCCAACGGAATGCGCGCAGGCACTCGCGGACGACGTGCAAACCATTCGAGTCGGAAGTTATCGGAGTGGCAGGTGAAAGAAGCAGCTGGTTCTCTCGACCTACAAATTCTGGCCGCGTTTCATATGCTTTTTGCGGCCGTGTTTGTTGGCTCCAATGTGTTTCTCGATTTCCTTTTGACCCCGCGTCTCGATCTGATTCCGCCCGGCCAAGCCGCGCGGCTCGGTGACAAGCTCGGCACTGACTTCGCTTGGCTGAACTGGATCGCCCTGATGGGTTCCGCGCTGAGCGGACCCCTGCTGCTGTGGCGATTGGGCAATTTTTCGTCGTTGTTCGACCCGTCCTTCTACATCACCGGTTACGGCGCCGCCCTGGCGACGATGATGACGATCTGGTTCACCTTGATAATCACCGCCGCAATCCTGACCTTCTACCTGCGCCCGCGCGTCGTGGTGAAACTTCCCTACGATGCCACCCGTCAGCAGGTCGAGGGCTCCCGTACCGACGCCATCAACTATGCGGGCTGGATGAAGACTCTGGCGCGCTACAACGTATACGCGTCGTGCCTCGCGATCGTCGTTGGCGGGTTTCTGCGCTTCGGAGGTTATCCTTTCTGAGATGGTGACAGCGAAGCCACAAACCGCAGCTCTCTTGATCGGCGCGCCGTTCGCGCGGCGCATTGGATAGACGATCCGTGCAACCAGATAACGAAAGCGCAACCGTCCGAACTGAGATCTCGCACCTACGCGACCGATTCGGGCGCACCATGAAGAAACTGCGCATCTCGCTGACCGATCGCTGCAATTTCCGTTGCGTCTACTGCATGCCGGAGTGTCCGGTCTGGGGTCCCAGGGATGTCGTCCTCAGCCTCGAAGAACTACATCATCTGGCTGCCGTTTTCGTAGCTCGCTTCGGAGTCGAGCAGATACGCCTGACCGGTGGCGAGCCTCTCCTTCGCAGCGGTGCTCCCCGATTCGTGTCCATGCTCCAGAGCCTCCGAGCCGGGCGTCTTCGGCGCGTCTCGCTCTCGACCAACGGCGCCCTGCTGGCGCGGTATGCGCGCGAACTCGCGGAGTCAGGCCTCGACGGCGCCAACGTCAGCCTCGACTCGCTGTCCCCCGCCCGATTTCACCAAATCACCGGCGGCGGCGACCTGCGCGAGGTTCTGCGTGGAATCGACAGTGCGCGCGAGGCCGGACTACCGCTGAAACTCAACGCCGTGGTGATGCGCGGGACCAACGACACCGAAATTCCGGCGCTCGCTGCCTGGGCATATCGCGCCGACATCCCTCTGCGCTTTATCGAGTTCATGCCGCTCGACAGTCGCGGTCTTTGGAGTCCCGATAAGGTCTTCACGGAGCGCGAGATCGTCGCGCTCCTGGCGCGGGATTTCGAGGTCAAGCCGCTTGCGCGCACTGACGAACCGGCAAGCTACTATCTCTTGAACGGACACTTCCGCCTCGGTGTAATTTCGACAATCTCCAATCCGTTCTGCGCGCGATGCGATCGCATCCGGCTCACGGCGGATGGAAGGCTGTTCGCTTGCCTGTTCTCGCCCACGGGCGTCGATCTCAAGAGCGCGTTGCGCCCCACGGTCAATCCGGATTTGCTTGAATCGCGGATGGAAGCGGCGATCCGGAATAAGTCCCCCGGTTTCGTCGACCGTTCCGCGTCAACGGATCGCGGAAATGTAGGAATGCACGTGCTCGGGGGCTGAATACAGTATGGAGCGGATACCCTATGAACAGAATCAACAGACCGAATGACGCACCGCACACGCTCGTTCGACTGATTGCGATCGCGCTGGTGGCTCTCTTGGCCCAACTTACCGCGCCGAACTCTGCCGTGGCCCAGGTGCGGCCCGGGGACGTCATCACCGACCGCAACGCGTACAAAGCAAAGGAGCTGGTGTCGCCCGGAGTTTATCTCAGGATAACCCGCGGGATGAGCATGCAGATCGTGCCAAGCGAACGCATCGAATGGCCGCCGCCGTATCGCGAGGCCACCGAGAAATATTCCTCGCAGGTCCGGCTTTCCAATGACCATAGGAGCCTGGTGGGATACGTAGCGGGACTGCCCTTCCCGTTCATCGATCCGAACGATCCCACTGCCGGAACGAAGCTGATGTGGAACGACACGTTTCGGCCCACTTCCACCGACGATTATGATGCGCGCGACTTCAGCTGCATCAGCGAGTACGAGGGGTTGAATCGGCCGTACGTTCCAATCGACTACTACGAGTTCGGCCATCTGGCCAGTTACAACCTCGTCGGCCGCACCGAGGTCGAGCCCATACCCACCGACCCCGATTTCCTGAGCAGCGGGCGGCTTTTGCTGGTCGGCTTCTATCCATTTCTGGCGCCGGAAGAGGACCGTGGCCGTGGCTTCGTCCGCTATCGATATGCCGATCCTCTCAAGGGTGACGACACCTGGGGCTGGAGCCCCGGGAGTCGGCGAGTGCGGAGGCTTGGCGAGGCGTTCCTGGGATCCTCGGCCGGCGCGATTACGTGGTCACTCGACAATTTTCAGGGGTTTGCCGCCAAGAATGAAAACTACAACTGGCGCCTCCTGGGCGAGAAATCCATGCTTGCTTCCATAGCCGTGGCTCACGTGCCGGAAGTCACCTGCCCGACCGACGGCGGCGCCAGCGCATGTCCCGAGCGTTGGGAATCGCGCCGGATGTACATCGTAGAGGGGCGCGCACGGATGGACCGGGTTCCCGGCGAGCTGTTCGGACGCCATGTCATGTACCTGGATGCCGAGGCTCAATGCATAATGTACCAGGACTTCTATAATCGCGCCGGTGAACTCTGGAAGAACTATATAACCTGGATGGCATATCGCGACCGCGCCGTACCGGACGCGCGCATCGCGATTTACCCATTCAAACGCGTATTCCAGGTCGGCGCGAGCATCGATGATCTAAACGCCGGATTCGCCACGATGTGTTACCTCCCCGCGCAGGACACCACCGAGCGCGAGTCCTGGTACATCAACATGGGTGCGGTGGACAAGAATTTCTTCACCGTCAAGGCACTCACTGAGGCTGCACCGTAATCTGCGCGAGGGGAGCCCGATGTTCAGGCGCTTCGACTTCGAAAAGGAGCTGTACGAGACGCTCGAGTTTATCCCGCTGTCGGTACGGCGCAAACTGGACTTGGCCGGTGTGAAGCTCCATTTGAAAGAATGGCAGGCGCTCTCGCGGGTCGAGCGCCTGGTGATCTGCCACTTCCCGGCCGGCTCCCCGGAGGAACGCGACGTTCTGGCGGCCTTTCTGCGCGAGGCGGTAAAGAGACGCGCCGGAACCGACGTCGGAACCATGAAGCCCGCCGCGCACGACGATGCGCCCGACGCCGGCCAAGTGCCGCCGGATGTTGCGCGGCTGATCGCCGAGCTTGGACTGCCGGAGAAGCGCTGGTCGCTTCTCGATCCCGATGAACGCTTCGCGCTGGCAAAGATGGCGCGCGGCGGAGCCGATAAGTTTATGAGCGCATGGTCCGAGTTCGCGGACAAGCGGTGACCATAGATATTCCCGTTGGCGCGCAACGATAAACTGGAGAACTACGATGATTCAATCAACTCACGAAGATGCTTCCTTCAAGCTGCTCGATCGCGCGATTGCCGGACATCGGCTCAGCGCCGGCGAGATACGCCGCCTCTACGACTTGCCCACCAACGATCTGGCGGCGGCGGCTCACGAATTACGCCTGCGCCGTAGCAACCCGGAGCTGGCGACCTATTCCATCGGCGGGAATATCGATTACACGAACATCTGCGTCGTCGCGTGCAGATTTTGCGCGTTCTATCGCGCCAGGCACCAGGAGGGCGCCTTCACACTCACGCTCGACGAAATCGCGGATCAGATGGACGAGCTCAGGCGAATCGGGGGTCGCGATGCTCTGCTTGAGGGCGGCATCAATCCCGACTTGCCGTTTCAGTGGTATTTGGATCTGCTGCGGTTTCTCAAATCGCGCTATCCGGAAATCCACATTGACGCATTCAGCCCCGAGGAGATTCTCGGTCTGGAGAAGCTGACCGGCCGCGATGCGTGGGATATTCTCTGCGAGCTGAAGGATGCCGGACTGGATGGCATGCCCGGCGCCGCGGCCGAGATCCTGGTCGACGAAGTGCGCGAACGCACCGCGCCGACGCGGATGAAGACCGGAGACTGGTTGCGAATCATCGACTCGGCGATGAAGGCCGGCCTCCACAACCCGTGGGTAGGGATGGTCATCGGATTCGGCGAGACGCTGGAACAACGCGTTCAGCATCTGATCGCGCTACGCGATCAACAGGATCGCGGATTAGAGCGTTACGGTTGCGGCTTTTCGGCGTACAAGATATGGCCTGCACGCCTCGAGCATACTCGCCTGAACGGGAGCACTCCTCCTGCCGATAATGATGCGGTCGTGAATGAGTACTTACGCGACGTGGCGGTCGCGCGACTTGCACTCGACAACATCGAAAATCACCGCGCGGTCTGGCGCACGATGGGCTTCGAGGTCGCGAGTCGGGCGCTACGTTCAGGAGCAAACGATCTCTGCGGCACCGGGTCGATCAATGCGATTAACGCTTGCATCACGGCGGCCGGCAAGGATTTGCCCGACCCAACCGAGGCACTGCTCCGTGACGTGGTGAAATGCATCGAAGCCGCCGGCTTCACTGCTGCGCTGCGCGACCCCTATTACAATATTCTTACGCGCCACGAATCGACCAAATTGGAAGAATTGCCCGAATCAGCAGTGGCTGCGGGAAAGTAGACCCACCTGCTTGCAGCAGCGGCTGGTGAAAATGGTGGTCGTTTGATACAGCTTGCCCGCTGCTAAAATGGTCGAGGGCGAGTTCGCGTGCCCGTAAAAGTCTGGATCGGTATCGATATCGGTGGCACAAAGACGGCGATCGTCGTCTCGGAGCGGCTGCCGGATGTTAGCGAGCGTCTCCAGTTTGCTACCCTGCCCTCCAAAGGGCCCAACCGCGCGCTCGACCTGATCGGCAGGGGAATCGGCGCCATCCTGAAGAGGCGCGGGCTTCCGAGTTCGGTAATCCGCGGTATGGGCATAAGCTGTGGCGGCCCGCTTGATCGATTGCGCGGGATTATTCATTCGCCGCCCAATCTTGCCACGTGGGTGGATGTTCCAGTCAAAGCAATCCTCGAACGGCAATTCGGCGTTCGCTGCAACGTCGAGAATGACGCAAACGCCGGCGCCGTCGCCGAACATCGCTACGGCGCGGGGCATGGATTCGACAACATGGTCTTCCTCACGATGGGCACGGGACTTGGCGCAGGAATCATCGTTGATGGGCGACTTTACCGCGGCACTGACGATCTCGCCGGAGAGATTGGGCATGTGCGGCTCACCCGCGGCGGCCCTGTCGGCCATAACAAGCGCGGTTCAGCCGAGGGATGGGTAAGCGGCGGCGGGATCGAGCAGGTCGCGATGCGAGCCGTCGAAGACGCGCGGATGCGCGGGTGCAGTACTATTCTGACGGCCCATCGCGGGACGCTCACGGCTCGCGACGTTTGCGCGGCTGCGAAGCGCGGCGATATGGTTGCGAGGCGAATCGTTGGTTCCACGGGCGAGCGGCTCGGCCAGGTTCTGGCGATTCTGGTAGACATCCTCAATCCGGAACGGATTGTGATCGGTGGGCTGGCGATGCGTACGGGCGAGATGATACTCGGACCCGCACGCGCGGTGATGGCGCGTGAAGCCTTGCCCGCGGCAGCGGGGTCTTGCCAGGTGGTGCCGGCAGCGTTGGGCGAGCGTATCGGCGATGTTGCGGCGCTATGCGTCGCGAAGGGACTCTAACCGGCGAGGCGCGGTTCATGGATCATCTTTATTTCGTCATTCACACGCACTGGGATCGCGAGTGGTATCAGACGTTTCAGCGGATGCGTGCGCGGCTGCTGACGATGACCGACAAGATGCTTGGGCTTCTCGAAAGCGGGGCGATCCCATGCTTTCACTTCGACGGCCAGACGATAGTGCTCGAGGATTACCTCGAAGTACGGCCCGACAGTGCGCGCCGAATCGCGAAGCTGGTGAAAGCCGGCAAGCTCCAAATCGGTCCATGGTACCTGCTCGCGGACAGCTTTCTTGCCAGCGGCGAGGCGCTGATTCGCAATCTTGAGATCGGCAGCCGTATCGCGCGGCGATTCGGGAAGTCCGCGCAAACCGGCTATTTGCCCGATCAATTCGGTCACGCCGCGCAGCTTCCGCAGATTCTGTCGGGTTTCGGGCTCGAGGCGGCGGTCGTTTTCCGCGGCGTGGGACGAGAAGTGAACCGCAATCGATTCATCTGGGAAGCGCTCGACGGCAGCTCGCTGTTCACGATCTTTCTGCCGTTCGGCTATTCCAACGGCGCCAGCCTGCCGACCGACTCGGCTGACGCAATGATCGCGCGAGGGAACGAGATCGCCGCGCGGGAACGCGAGTTCTCTGCCGGCGCTCCGATCCTGGTGATGAACGGCAACGATCACGCAGAACCCGATCCACTGGTATTCGAGCGCCTTAAGGAAGCAGCCGGACGCGCGCCATTCACTGCTGAAGTCGGCACGCTCGACGATTACGCCAAGCGGCTTTCCGAGCTCCCCCGGGACGGCACGCCTCGCGTCCGCGGAGAATTGCGATCTCCTGCCCGCTCGAATCTCATACCCGGCGTCACCTCGGCACGAGCCTGGATAAAGCAGCGTGACTTCCAGAACGCATACCTGCTCGAGCGGATTGCCGATCCGCTTGCCGCGCTCGCTTTTCCTTTGAATCAGGCCGACGACCTGACCGCGCTGCTCGAGGTTGCCTGGCGCATGCAGATTCAGAACCATCCGCACGACTCGATCTGCGGATGCTCGATCGACCAAGTCCATCAGGACATGCGCTACCGCTTCGATCAGGCCGCAATGATCGGCGAGATCGTGGCGCGCCGCGCCTCGGATGCCGTGCTTTCAGCACGAAGCGGCGGCGAAGCCGCGATCGCGGTGTTCAATCCGACGTTCGCTCGCCGTGCGCTCATCACGGGTGAAACCGAAGTCGGGGATCCCCACGCAAGCTACGTCGCGCTGGGTAGCGACGGGCGCCGGATTCCCGTCGCGATCGATGTCGCGCGGCCGGCGCGGCCATTCGAAATCGAGTTGAAGGCGGCCGACCTCAAAGGCTTGATCACCGGCGCTCAGGTGATGGACCAGTATGTGAACCGGTTCGAACTCGAAGGCGTTGGGGACAACCGATTCGATCTCCGCGTGTTCGTCAGCCGCAGCCCGGCGGGCGACCTGGATCCGGAGAGCTTTCGTCGGCGAATTCTTGAGCTGCCTGACGAAGCGATCATTCGGATCCTGGCTACGGAGGCTGCGCGGGCGCAAATCACTTTCGTCGACGACGCACTCACGCAGGCCGGCTTCAGCCTTTATCGGCTTGTTCGCTCGGACGAACTCGCTGCTAATACGCCGACAAATGCGGCTGGGATCGAATCGATCGAGAACGAATACTTCAGGCTCAGCCCGTCGCCGCGCGGCCTGAAAATCGACGATCTGAAAAACAACAAGGGCCTTGAAATTTATTTCGAAGATGACGGCGATCGCGGCGACGAATACAACTTCGACCCGGTGGCCGATTCGGCGCCGATCTCGCGGCCTGTATCGATCGCCGCCAGCCTGATCGAGCGCGGAACCGTGAGAAGCCGCCTGGCCCTCTCATTGGTTTACAGTCTCCCGTGCGCGCTCGCGGTGGATCGCACGGCGCGCGCACCGCAGACCGTCGAGGTTCCGATACAACTGACGGCTACCATCTATGCGGGACTCGAGCGTGTGGATTTTGAGGCAGCGATAGATAATCGCGCGCGCGACCATCGCATCCGCGTCGCGCTATCCACCCCGATTGCGGCCACGGAATCGCTCTCCGATACGAATTTCGGAATCGTCCGCCGCCCGCTCGATCCAACCGAGCCGGCGGGAATCACGGAAGATATCTATCCGACCGCGCCGCATCGGACGTTCACCGCGGTGGAATCAGCGGAGTTTTCGGCGGCCATGATGAGCCGTGGAATCTACGAGACCGAGGCCAGGCGAGATGCCGGCGGTACGACAATCCTGTTGACGCTTTTGCGATGCATAGGATGGCTTTCGCGCGGAGACCTGAAGATGCGCCGTGGTGATGCGGGTCCGGAGTTCGAGACGCCCGACGCCCAGGAAATCGGCCAGCATCTTTTTCAACTGGCCATCACGACCTGGCGCGGTTCGTATGCAGACTCCGGCGTCGTTCAGTTAAGCCAGGCGTATGCGTATCCGCCGCGCGTTTTCCAGGCTTGCTCCGCGATAGATGTGTCTGAGAGTCGACTTTGCGCCTGCGACAATCCCCGAGTAGTGTTTTCCACCGCGCGCGCAACGGAACGCGTGGGTGCCTGCATCGTACGCGCTTTTAGCGCTTCTGAGGCATCGGAGATCGCGCGATTCAACTTCGGCCACGGCCGGAGAGCTCGATTGATTGATCTCGCTGGCCGGCCTTTGAAAGGCGTCAAGCTCACGCGGCGCCGCGACGGGTCTGTCGAGTTGGATCTGCGCCCCTTTCAGATCGTGACGTTCGAAGTTCGTTGGCCTATGGTGGATTCGCTCCGACCCTTTGCGAGCTCGCTTGCGTATTAAGGCTCCTGCCGGCGTTCTCGGCTGATGAATTGTCTATGGTACTTTCCGGAGCACTCCACCATCCTCCGCCCAGAGCGATGAAAAGCGCGGCGGTATCCTGAAGACGTTGTCCCATCGCCTGGATATAGCCAAGATCCGCCTGCTGATACTGATAGTCAGCGATTAGGAATTGCAGGTAGTTGACAGTGCCGGCCTGATAGTTTGCCTGTATAAGATGAAGCGCCTCGGCTGCGCTGTTGAGTGCCAGCGATTGTGTACGGAGAGTTTCGGCGTCATGCTGCAACGCATCCAGTGCGTCCGCAACCTGGGCAAGTGCTGCTAGGACGGTCTGCCGATAGTTTGCCAGAGACTGCTGATAGGCATCGATTGCCGCCTTTCGTTGGAACCACAGCGTGGGTCCCTGGATCACCGGGGTAGCAAGGGAGGCCCCCATGGTCCAGAAGGCAGCGCTACTCGCGAATAGAGTGGCTAGCTTGGTGCTGTTCAAACCGTAGTCGGCGTTCAGATTGAAGTTCGGTAACATAGCCGCGGTTGCTACCCCGATCTGGGCGCTGGCGCTATGTAGCTGGGCTTCGGCCACCAGGACATCCGGACGTTGACGCACCAAATCGGACGGCAGGCTCACCGGCAGCTCGTCAGGGAGCTTGAGTTCGGAAAGCGTGACTCGTGGCGGCGCCCAATCCGCAGGTGCCTGACCTGCCAACGTCGCGAGCAAGTGCCTGGTGTGGGCCAATTGCTGGCGAAGAGGCGGCAGCGTTGCCTCAGTTGCGGCCAGTTGACTTTGGATACTGAGTAAATTTGAGTAGGGAACGATGCCTGTGCTCGCTTGCGCGCCGATGATGCTGGTCTGCTCCTCCAGGAACCCGACCATCTGTTCGGTCGCCTTGATCTCAGCTTGGTACGCCGCCTCCGCCACCATCGCGTTGACAATGTTGCCCGACAACGTGAGATAGGTTCCCTGAGCGTTATAGTATTGAACGTCCGCTTGTGCGCCCAAACCCTCTACAGTGCGTCGTTCACCGCCGAATACGTCGAGTACATAGCTGACGGTCGTCGTGAAGGTATAAAGGTTAAAGGTGCTGGGTCCTGTACCTTGCCCGAAGCGGGCCGGTGAGAACCGCTGGCGCGTCGGTTGGAAGCTGGCGCTGAGTTGAGGGTAGAAGATTCCATAGCCGGCACGAAGGTTGTCCTCGCTTTGCCGCAGGCTGGCTTGGGCGGCTTGCAGCGTGGGATTGTTAGCGACGGACTGCATGACCACCGCGTCCAGCTTGGAGCAGCTAAATAGTCGCCACCAATCTGCCGCGATCTTCGCGCTCTGTTCGAAACGCTGAGCGCCACCCTCCGCAACAATCGTTTGCGCAGGCTCTTTCTCGTATGTGTAGCGCTGAGTCACCGGTGCTGTGGGACGGACAAAGTCCGGTCCCACCGCGCACGCAGTAAGACAACACGAAAGAAAGACGCAGAGCCCCTTCGGTAAGCGACCGGATGCCAGGCGCCGGTGAGCACTTGCGCGGCTATTTCTCGGCAACGAAAACATCCACTAACTGACCCGGATACACTGCGAGATTCTTGGGCTTCGCGAACCGGAAGATGACCGGTAACACTCGAACATCGACCCTTTCGAGCCGCTCGTCGGATAGTTCGATTTTTGGAGAGACGTAAGGCTGTATTCTTACAAATTCAAGTGGAACGCTGGTGTTCGTGCCTCGAATGAACATACGCGCCTGCATCTGAGGTCCCGGGGCCAGCCTGTGTATAAGTATTTCGTCGATATAACAGCGTACGCTGACGTACGTTTCCGACGCTCCCATCACGATCATCGGGTCAGAGCCCTGCGTGTACGTGTCGTAAGTGCCCTGCGGGGTGACGTAGCTTCCGACCGCCGCCTGAATCGCGAGAATCGTACCGTCAGCCGGCGCCGTGATTGTGTACTTCGCAAGCAGGGCACTCGAAGAGAGGTATGCTTTTTCGTCTGCCTCGTAGGTTTTTTCCTGATTTCTGATGTCGTATATCCACGCCCCGGCCTTGGTGAGTTCGTACTGCTTTTCCACGACCCTGAGGTTTGCCGCAGCGACCTTCACGGCGTTTATTGCATCGTCGAGCGTGTACTTACTCACAGATTTGGGATCCAGCTGATAAGACGCCTCCTGCTTCTGGAGTTCGTCCTGCGTGTTCTTTAGCTGTGCGCGGGCGTAGGTCAGCTGAGCCTCGGAGACTTCGAAAGTCTCCTTACGAGGTTCGGCCCGCAGTTCCTCGAGCATGGCTTGCGCGGCTTCCGCCTGGGATTTCTGCTGCTCCGCCGTCCCCCTCTGAACTGAATCGTCCATCCGTAGCAGAATCGTGCCTTTATGAACCAACTGCCCCTCGTGGATTGGGATATCCACGATCCTGCCGGGCACCTCCGGATAGATGTTAATGTTTTCGCCGTTGTTCTGGTAACTCTCGACGATGCCTTCCGCGTAGATACCTTTTGCATATGGGTTTGCCGCTGGACTAAACGCCGGGGGTTGTGACACGACATGGATCCCGTAGAACCAGGCTACGATCAAGCCGGCTGTCAGTCCGAGAAAGGCGAGCACTAGCTCTATCCTGGGCCTCATACGGTCTGCCCCTGCTGGAAGCCGGTTATCCGTCCGTCCTCCATCTCCATGATCCTGTTGCTGTACTCAAAGATTCTGCTGTCGTGCGTGACCATGATAATGCAGCGCTTCGAGGTCAGGATTTCCGCCTTAACGAAGGACACGATCTTACGCCCCGTCTCGCCATCGAGCGAGGCGGTGGGCTCGTCGAATACAAGGATCCGGGGTTGATGAACGATGGCGCGCGCGATTGCAACGCGCTGTTGTTCGCCGCCACTGAGCTTGGTCGGCGGAAGTTGCGCCTTGTCGGCCAGGTCGACGATCTTCAGACATTGAGTAGCGGCGCTAAGCGCTTCGCCCCAGTTTCGTTTCTGCAGAATGAGGGGAATCGCTACGTTCTCGGCGGTCGTAAGGCGGGGAAAGAGATGATAGTCCTGAAACACGAAGCCGATGGTGTTCAACCGAAAGTCGGCAATCTCGTCGTCCGACTGACTCCACAGATCCCGGCCGTCGATTGCGACCGAACCAGAGTTCGGCCGGAGAATTCCGGAGATCATGCTGAGCAGAGTGGTTTTGCCGCTGCCCGAAGGCCCCACTATGTAGAGCATCTCGCCCCAATTCGCCTCGAAGCTCACTTCCTTTACCGCGTAGGTTCTAGCTTCGCCTACGCCGAACCATCTGTTGAGCTTGTCGGCCGCGATTGCCGCCTTCGGCATTTCAACCTCGGAAGATCTCGAACGGTTCGATTCTCAGCACACGGCGTACTCCCGCGTAACCGGAGATGCTTGCGATTATCAGGACCATCAGGAAAGCCAGACTAAGGTTGGTGTAGGTTAGACGGGAGGTATATTCCGGGAGTCTCAGCTTCGCCGCAGTTATAAGAAGCGTAGACAGACCGACCCCGAGACCGTAGCCGACGAGCGCGGTAAACCCCGCCTGGAAAAGGATCACGTAGACCAACTCGCGTCCCTTCGCTCCCATGGCTTTGAGCGCACCGAAGTGCTCAAGGTTTTCGATAATGAAGGTATAGAAGGTCTGACCGCAGATCGAGAGTCCTACGAGGAAGCTGATTATTGTCATCAGCAGCGTATTGGTGCCGATGCTAGTCTTGTATTCAAGGTAACTCGAAATCGCATTCTGGTACTCGTGGTTTGTCAGCGCGAGGTATCCTAGCCGCGTAACCTGTTGCTTAATATACGGGATATCGGAGTCGGCCTTTGGCTGCACCAGAACGTATGAGATGGTAAACCGCATCGACGGAATGTACGTAATCGCCCTGTAGTAGGTGGTATACAGCGTCGGAGTACCGTACAGGGCCCCGGTCGGGACCGTGGCGATGCCAACGATGACGCCGCGATAGTCATTCAGTTCAAAGTCTGTTCCGATCTTCGGATTTTCAAGCTTGGGAAACTCCTCGTCCTTGACCACGATGAAGCCGTTCTCCGCAAAGATGTCATCGATGTCCCCCTCCAGCAGTTTCGGCCTGCCAACCAGACTGCTATCGTCAAGCCCGATCACACTGACCGCCTGGTAGGTGCCGTCGCGCAGTTTCACCAGCGCCGTACCGGAGTAGAGAGGAACCGCGTATTTGACCCCATTGATGCTGCGCACCGCGTCCAGGACGTAATCCGGCATCGGAACGTTGCTAAGGACGCTATTTGTGGCCGCGGGGTCCATGACCCAGATGCTCGCGCCAATGTTAATCACCGTGGCCGACGCCTTGGTCAGGATGCCCGCGAAGGATGAGGTCATCTGGACGATCAGGAATACCGAGAAGGTGGTTCCCACCAGCAGGGCGAAATATTTGCCTTTGTCGTTGACCAAAAGCTTGTAGGCCAGGATCAGAATTTGCTTCATTGGGGATACCTTCGCGCCGGATCGTACGCTCGGAAGACGTGCCGTCGTGGATGCAAGGTTAGGAACAGATCCACGTCCCATTCTCGGATAAAGACGCCGCGTTCGCAACTAGGCCGCTAAAGGTCGTGATCGGATTTAAGAAATCGAACCCGATCCCAAGGCGAAGGCGGCGATGGCCTAGTTCAACCGTTGTGGCTCGTCAGGCGCCGCCCCGAGTGCGCGCTGCGGCGCGGCCATTTGGGCGGCGCAAGCCAGAAGGTCGCCGCCACCAGGATTGTGAAGGTGGCGTAAAGCGCAGTGAATATCCACGGTGGTGCGTTGTAGAAGATCAGGCGGTGCGTCCAGTAACCGATAAAGTCGCCTGGGTAGCGCGCCTGTCCTGCTCTCGCACGCAACCAGTCCTCAAGCGTGGTCAACGGACACATCACACCCAAAATCGCTTCGAGGCAAACCAATGCAATCGCCACAAGGTGCGAGAGGCGAAAACAGAATCCCCTCACCCATTCCCACTCAAGCACAACACCAATGAGGATTGCGGCCAAGCCGAAAACGACAAACACGACATAAGCCGCATGGATCGTCACAACCGCGTCGGCGAGCACGCGCCATCTCACCATGATTTCATCATCGCACCGCCGCGAGCGTTGGCGAAGGGTGACGGATAGGTCAGCCTCGTCGATGCGGGCCGAAGCCTAACGGCAATCGGGCGCCTGGCCCGATCACGGGCACGCGCCGCAATCTCTTCAATCCAGCTTGCGCTTGCCGTAATAGGGCAGCGTAGTTTCGCTTTCGCTGCCGGCATCGGGCCTCGGTTTCTCCTTCGCGGGACCAGCTAGGCCGGCGCTGTACATCGCGAGAGTGCCCGGCTCGATCACGTCGCGGTCCGTGACGATGTTGATGCAAGCCGGCCGTCCCGAAGCGAGCGCCCGCTTGAGCGCAGGCGCGATATCCGCCGCGCGCTCGACAAGTTCACCCTGTGCGCCGAGACCCTCGGCGGCGCGCTCGTAATGCACCATGCCGAGTTCGGTAGCCATGCTGCGGCCTTTGCCCCACATCAGCTCCTGCCCATGCTTTGACATCCCCCATTGCTGGTCGTTATTGATCACGACCGTGATGGGTAGGTTGTTCTTCGCCGCGGTATGGAATTCCGAGAAATTGAGCCCCGCCGATCCGTCGCCGACGATGCAGAAAACCTGCTTGTCGGGGTGCGCCGCCTTGCACGCGAGCGCGAACGGCAGGCCGGTTCCCAGGCATCCGAGATAACCATGCGTCAGGAATCGTCCCGGGTGGCGTGCCGTCCACGCGTTCGACATCCAGGCGGCGGTCTCGCCACCGTCGGCGACCACGATCGCGTCGGGACTCAGGGTCTTGGCGATATCGTGCACCATCCGCGCCGGATGAATCGGGCCGGGCCCGTCTTTGAGCGCATCGTCGAAGCGATGGCGCATTGCGTTGCGGATCGAGCTCAACCGCTCCAGCCATTCCGCGTGAGGGTCGAATTTTTCGTTCTTCGCCGCTTCGCAGGCCTGGCGGATGAATTCGCCACAATCGGAAACAATGCCGAGTTCAATATTCCGGTTGCGCCCGATCTCTTCGGGCTCGATATCGACCTGGATTACGCGTGCGTTGCCGGGAATCACCGAGTTGCGCCCGCCTGTGAACAACCCGATCCGCGTACCAAGCAGGATTACGAGGTCGGCGCTGCCGCCGCTGTTCGTATGGATCGCAGGATGAATCGCGCCGAAGCCTCCAAAGCATAGCGGATGCTCCTCGGAGATCGAGCCGCGCGCCTTGGCGTTGGTCATTACCGGGGTGTTGGTAAGCTCGGCAAAGCGCGTCAGCTCTGCCGCCGCCTGCGCGAACCATACTCCGCCGCCGGCAAGGATCGCAGGGCGTTTGGCCTCGCGAAGCCAGTTGAGCGCCTGCGCGAGCGCAGCTCTGCCCGGACCCGCCGGCTCTTTGCACCGATAATCTTTGGGAAACTCGACTCGTTCCTCATCAACGCGTGCGAAGAGCACGTCAATCGGCAGCTCCAGGAAGACCGGCCCGGGGCGGCCTGAAACCGCGTGGCGGAAAGCGGCCGCCAAGTATTCTGGAATCCGCTCGGTATGCGTGACACTGCGCGCCCACTTGGTGATTGGCCGCAGGATGCCCATCTGATCGAGCGCTTGCAGCGGCAGCTTGTCATCGTCGGCGAGCGGGCTTCGCCCGCCGATCAAAATCATCGGAATCGAGTCCATGAAAGCGTTGGCGACTCCAGTGACCGCGTCTGTGACTCCCGGCCCCGCAGTCACGATCGCGACGCCCGGACGCCCCGTCGTGCGCGCCCATCCGTCAGCCATATGCGCCGCTGCCTGCTCGTGACGAGTATCGATCACGCGCAAGCCGTGTGCGCGGCAGGCCGCGTAAATCGCATCAAGATGGCCGCCGTGGAGGGTGAAAATCTCGCGTACGCCCTCTTGCTCGAGCGTCCTTACCAGCATCTCGCCGCCGTCAATTTTTGCCATCGCTGAATCTCCCTCTGCGCAGCGGCGTGCAGGCGCGCCGTCGATCGTCGCGCGATTTGAAGCGCGCTCTGCGCTTTCACACAGACCAGTACCGTGCAAGTTCCTTTTAACCTGAATTTCCGTGGTCCCCCACTTCGTGCATTTTCCGACAGCCGACGTGAACAGGAAAGCCGATGTGGCCAGAACTTTTTTCTTATCAGCGAAAGCTCCGTTAGCGATGGTAGAGTTCTTCTTTGCCTGCAAAAGGACCATATCACCCAGCCGGTTGCAAATAGGCCGCGCCGATCCCGGAGCCGGTGATCGCTGCCACCTTGTTCTCGAACCGCTTCAACGCGATGTTCGGACCCGTGCCGTGGCCGGTCAGGGATGGCTGCCGGCACCGAGTGGCCGCGCGGAGCCGGCCAGCGCTGGCAAATCGCTGACAACGTCAAATCCCACTCTCTCTCTTCCCATGTCGCGGCCGTAGGGCCCTATGGGTCCCGTGAGCAGGAAGGGAAGCGGAACGCGGCGCTGCGCATCGGTGAATCCCACCGTTCCGATGCCGATATACCTTCCCGCGTCTAATCGCCGGACCTCGTCCACCATGTGCACGAATCCGCAGATCGAGTGATAGGCCCGATAGACCAGTTGATACGCCGGTCGACCATCGAATCGAGATGGGGCAATGAGCGTCCGCATTGAACCCTGTCGCGTCACACGGCCGAAGTGCATCAGCGAGTTGTAGCCACGGCCGCAGCCATCATCGACCGGGCGGAGCGACTTGGACAGCCACTTCCCAAACAACAGGGGATTGTTGGTAAAGAGCGTGCTGGTCACCGTGGAAAAGATGCCGGGCTGTCTGAGCTGTTCGCCCCGGTACTCGCCGTTCATCTCACCAAGCGTTGGGCATTCAAGCGTCTTGAACAGCTCCAGCACTTCCTCAGCGCTCAATTCATGGACGTCTCGCATTGCACCTTCCGCCTGTGGTGTTTGTCTCGGTGCGCTTCAGGCGCAAGTCATTTCACCGCCACGATACCGGGCGGTTTCCAGGTGCCTTCTCCCGGCGGCAGAATCGAAGGTGGCTCCGTCGTCGGCCAGTACAGACGCATCGCCAAATAGATCGGACCGTCCGGTGCCGGGAGCCAGTTCAATTCCTTAGCGCCGCCTGGCGAATCCTTCTGGATGTAGATCGTCAGCGATCCGTCCGCCTTCTTTTTCAAACCCGGCATCATCGGCGAGTTGATGAGGTACCGGTTGATCGGGTTCTTGATCAGCAACTGCGTCTTACCGTCGTACATGGTGACGGACCAGAAAGCGTTCACGGGCGGGAGCTGGCCCGCTGCGAAGGTCAGCGTGTAGTCGTGCTTAGCTCCGTCGAGGGGTTCGCCGGCGCCGTCGTTACGCGCCAAGGGATAGACGGCTTCAGCCGCGCTGTTGCCGTAAATGCCCGCCTTCGCGGCGGCGGCACGCAGCAGCCAGTCGCCGTGGTAAAAATCCCGGTCGCCAAATGAGGAACCGACCCGCCAGCTGTTGATGTCCTTGCCCAACGTGGCGGCTTTCTTCTCGACCTTCTTTTCACCCTCTTTCATACCCAGCCCGACTTCGACTTTGTGCTCCAAGGAGAGGTCTTTGAAATCGAACGTCTTGCCGGGACCAATGCCGATCCGTGCAAGCTTGGCGCGGATGGCCTTTTCCTCCGGACCGGCCGGCGCGAACTGCAGGGCAAAGTCGAGATACTCGAAGAAATTCTTTTTCACCAGATCGTCGTTGACCTTGGGGAAGTTGATCTCCGGGGCGGCGGGGGGTGCCGGCCGGTGGAGATATGCTGAAAGCACTCGCGCTTTGTATCCGGACTGGACTTTCACGACGTTGGGCATGTCCTCCGGATTGAAGAGCTGCGTTCGAAAGATCGCCAACGAAAGCTGGGTGGACGAGTGGAATACCTTCTTGATGCCCGCGGGCGTCTCGCCATGCCAATCAGGGCCGACCACCATGTAGTCGCCCGCCTCATTGCCGGTGGCGCGGCTGCCGATGTAGCCGTAGTTAAACGTATTCGAATCGCAAAGCTGCACTGAGTAGTAACGTGCTTTCTCGACCGCCGGAACGGAGATCACCAAGGGTTCAGCCCGCAGATCGATCCCCAGCACCGAATATGGCGTGTCGCTGTTGGGCGAGATTACGGTGGTATCCTTGTAGGTAAAGACCCGGTGTTCGTTGCGGATCTCGTTGAACGGGGCCTTCCACTGGCCGGAGTTCCGGTCCACGAAGAACTCATACATGACCGCATAGTTCATCACGATGGGCAGGCCGTAGATGAGCCCCTCCTCCGCGATGGTTTTCGTCTCGGCAATGCCGGGACTCTTGTTCTCCATCTTCTCTGCCTGCGATATGGTGTCGCTCCTGGTTACTGAGCCTGCCGAGAGGAGTGCTGTGACAGCGAAGGCCGCAACCAAGGGTACGAATCTTCGTCGAGTTCCTTTCATCGTTTGCTTTCCTTCGCTCGTGCCCATTTGAACTGGATTGCTTTCATGAACCTCGCTTCAGAATTTTTCCTTGAAAGGCCGAGGGTCGATCTCTTGGGTCCAAGCGCTGGGATCCTGATGCGCCTCGCACCTCGACTTCGACGCCGCACAGCCGGCCGGCGATGGTCACTTTCCAGACTCGCGGATTCGGAAGATAGGAAAAAATCCGCAGATCGCTCATGACTCACCTGCCGGAAAACTGTTCCGTCGTCGGCGCTCGACGGAAGCGAATCACCAGGTTTCACCGAACGGCCTTACTTCAACGTTGAAAGACCAGGCCGATCGATCTTGATGCGCAAGGTGCCAGATCTCCTCCGCGATCGCCGCAGGCTTGATGAAGAATTCATCGGGCGCGTCGGGCTTCATTTCTCGGGTCCAGGCCAGATCGATCACCGCGTCGATCAACACGTAGGCCACGTGAATCCCTTTCGGACCGAGCTCGCGCGCTATAGACTCGGCGAGAATCCGCTGCGCCGCTTTGGTCGGAGCGAAGCCCGCGAAATTCGCCTTCCCGCGCAGCGCCGATGTATTGCCGGTTGCGATAATCACGCCCTTGCCCGCCTCGATCATCGCGGGCGCGAGCCGGCGGGCCAAGTGGAGCAGGCCCATCGTGTTGACTTGGAAGTTGCGCTCGAGAACCTGCGGATCGATTTGCAGGAAATTTCCGAACGCGCCGCCCACCGCGTTGTGAATCAGTACCGAAGGGACGCCGAGATCGGATCGTATGGCGGCGAGGGCCGAATCGATCTGAACCTCGTCCGCGACATCGCACGGATAACCGCGAGTGTCCGCGGTTTCCCGCTCGAGTTCGGATAGCCGCTCACGATTGCGCGCCAGCATCGCGACCGAATATCCGCCGAGCGCGAAACGCCGTGCGATCGCGGCGCCGGTTCCCGGCCCGACACCCGTCACGACTGCAACTTCACGATTACCGGATTTAGCCATATTCTTGTTTCTCGCTTCGGCACCTTGCAGCAATACACAGCCCCAACCTTCGAGTCTATTGCTAGCCGGAAACGGAATAGGATCAGCCCGGCATCTTCGCGAACTTTGGCCCTGGTCCCACCGGTGCCCACGGCTGGGCGCTCGACATGTAGACATTGGCGCCGGGCGCGAACTTCGAGGGATCGTCCAGGCTGCCGGCCTTGACCACGACCACGTCCGGCATGCCGGACACGAGCGAGAGAATCGGCGAGCCGCAATTGGCGCAGAACCCGCGGCTTGCCTTCCCTCCGCTGTCGGCAGTGACCTCGAAGTGCTTGATCTCACCCTTGGTCAGCTTGAAGCCGGCCTTGGGAACGATCAGAACCGAGGCAAACGCGCTGCCGGTCGAGCGCTGGCAGTCCCTGCAGTAGCAGAGCGCGGACATCATCGGTTTGGCCGAGATGTCGTAGCGGACCGCACCGCACATACATCCGCCGGATAACAGTGTCGCCATGTGGGTTCCTCCCTAAGTTTATTTAGCTTATAGACCCGCGACGCGTATTCGCCTAGACACGCCGCGCCACTCGAGTTGTCCCGAAAAGAATCATTGCGGCGATTGGATACATCTCAAAGAATGAAAACTCCGCACTGAATGATCGTTCATTTCGGGCACAACCTATGCTACGCCTTCCCCATCCCATTCAGCACGACCGTCGAGGAGCCAGGAATGGACATCTACCGCGAGCTAAACGGCCAATTCCCTAAAGATATCGACTCCATCAAAGAAAGTGTTCATCGCTTCGCCAAGGACGTCCTTCGCCCGGCTGCGGTGGGGCTCGACCGGATGACCGATCCGCGCGACGTGATCGCGCTCGATTCGCCCCTACGAAGGGTCTTCAAACAGGCATACCAGTTGGGATACCACGTCGCCGGCCTTCCCACGGAAATCGGCGGTATGGGGCTGCGTGGGCTCGGAATGCATGTGCTGATCGAGGAGATGTCCTGGGGCGCGGTTGATCTGGCCATAGGCCTTCTGGCCACGGGTTTCCCGTTTTCTGCCGCCGCCGCGAGCGGCAATCCAGAGCTTTACGAAAAGTTCGTTAAGCCCTATATCGCCGATCGCGACGGTAGTCTCATCGGATGCTGGGCGATCACTGAGCCTCAGCACGGCTCCGATGAACTGGTGCCGGGCACGCCCCAGTTCCACAATCCCCGCGTGACCGGTCAGGTCGTCGCGCGCGCCGATGGCGACTCATATGTGATCAATGGACAGAAGGCGGCGTGGGTCTCGAACGGGACGATCGCGACCCACGCGGCGCTTTATCTGACGACCGAGCCCAAGTCCGGCATGGCTGGCGGAGGTATCGCTTTCGTCCCGCTCAACCTGCCGGGCGTGTCAAAGGGTAAGCCGCTCAACAAGCTCGGCCAACGCGCGCTCAATCAGGGTGAAATTTATTTCGACAATGTGAGGATTCCGCGCAAATGGATGCTGACAAAGAGCGAGGGCTACGAGCTCGAACTCGAACGGACTCTCACATTTGCCAACTCGGCGATGGCGGCCGCGTTCACCGGCGTGGCACGCGCCGCTTACGAGGAAGCGCTCGACTACTCGAAGCAGCGCGTCCAGGGCGGGCAGCTGATCTGCGAGCATCAACTCGTCCAGAAGCGCCTGTTCGAGATGTTCACCAAGGTTGAGGCATGCCGGGCGCTGTCACGGGCCGTGATGATCTACAACCAAACCTCGACGGCGCCATCACTGGAGCACGCGATCGCGGCCAAGACGTTCTGCACGCAGGCATCGTTCGAGGTCACGAGCGACGCACTCCAGGTATTCGGCGGCAACGGCCTCAGCAAGGAGTACGGAATCGAAAAACTCTTCCGCGACGCACGCGCCTCGTTGATTGAGGACGGCACCAACGATGTCCTGAGCCTCGCGGGTGCGCGCCACATTCTGAATCGCAACGGCGTGACGGGACCTGCGATGGCGCAGTAGCGCCGCGTCAGGATCGCATAGTAATCAACATGGTGCGTCTTCAGGGACCGATCGATCGAGAGAAAGCGGGAATCAACATCGCCCGCGCATGACAAGGAGAATCGAAAATGCCAAACAGAGAACGTGTGACAGTAGCGGGCGTCGGGATGACGCGCTTCGGCAAGTATTCAGATCGCGGCGTCCGCTCGCTGGCCGAAGAAGCGGTGGGCGATGCCCTCAAGGACGCGGGCATCGCGCCGAAGGATATCGAGGCGGTTTTCTTTTCCAATGCGATTGCCGGATTGATCACCGGCCAGGAAATGATCCGTGGACAAGTCGCGCTTCGGAACACCGGAATCCTTGGTGTTCCACTGTTCAACGTGGAAAACGCGTGTGCCTCCGCTTCGTCCGCATTCCATCTCGCGTGGATGGCGATTCAATCGGGACTCTACGACGTCACGCTCGCTGTCGGCGCGGAGAAGATGACCCATCCCGATAAGGGTGTCACCTTCAGGGCGATCGGCACCGCCGTGGATCTGGAGCAATTTCGCGAACTCAAGGCTCGGATGGGCTCCGGCGACGCAAAACCGGAAATCGAGGGTGGAGGCGAAAAGAAATCGTTCTTTATGGATATCTACGCGGCCTCCACGCGCGAATACATGAAGATCAGCGGTGCGACTGCTGACACCTTTGCCGATATCGCTGTGAAGAGTCACGCCTTTGGCGCCCTGAATCCCAAGGCGCAGTTCCACGATCGCGTCACGCGCGAGCAGGTCCTGGCCGCGCGCGAGGTCTCGCCGCCCTTGACCGTATTGATGTGTTCGCCGATCGGAGACGGTGCAGCCGCGGCAGTGCTCATGTCGGAGAAGCATGCGCGCCGATTGGGTATCGCAACGCCGGTCGAGGTGCGCGCCTCAGTAGTCTTTTCGGGGCGCGATCGCGCAGCCGACGAACCCACCGCGCTCGAGCGCGTGGCCAAGCGCGCTTACGAAATCGCCGGCGTCGGGCCGTCAGACATCGACGTGCTCGAGGTCCACGACGCCGCTGCGCCGGCGGAACTCATCTCATGTGAGGAACTTGGACTCTGCGCCCGGGGCGAGGGTCCCAAGTTCCTCGCGAGCGGCGCCATGGATCTCGGCGGAGCCCACGTCGTCAATCCCAGCGGGGGGCTGCTCTCGAAGGGCCATCCGATTGGCGCCACTGGAATCGCACAGATCGTGGAAATCGTCGATCAGCTGCGCGGCCGATGCGGTGCCCGCCAAGTGAATGGCGCGCGCGTAGGACTCACTGAAAACGGCGGCGGCTTTCTGGGACGCGATGCCGCGGCGATGGCGGTTCACATTTTCTCGAAGTAGCAGAAGCGCGATGGAATACCAGAAGAGTTGACGTGGCGCAGGAATGATCTTCCGGAATAGAGATGATGACCGAGCAGACGATCGAAGGGTACCAGTCAGTCAGGACGTGGCGGCGCGATCTAAGCGATCAGTGGGGCGGCGACCCGATTGCCGAAGAGCCCGACAAGCTGCAAGCGCTCGCGCGATTCTGCGAATTCGTGGGCGAGGATCCCGATACGATTATCGGGCGATGCTTTCGGGTTCGGAAGTCAGATGGTGAGCGAATAATCAGCGCAAAATGGCGCGCCCATTACGCCAAAAAGATTCGTGAGTTTCGCGAACACAACCCGGACCAGGAGTCACATCGCCTTGGCGCCAATGTGCTGAGTTTTTTAATCCACAACGGTGTACTGATTCAGGTCTAGGAACCATATGAAAATGAAAAGTAGATCATTTGTGATCCTGGTAGCGATGCTGCTGTTCGGGACGCTCACGTTCCAGGCCTGCTTTTATTCCCGACCTGGTTATTACGGGCCTCCGAGAGGGCCGGTGGTGGTAGGCGATTACGACGAATATCACGTCTGGCATGATCGATCCTGGTGGATCAGTAACCGCCATGAATGGGTTCATCAGCACCACCCGGAATGGGTTCAGCACGAGACGCCCGAAGAGCACCGGGCATATGAGCACCAGCATTAAATCCGATCGCCGCCTGCACGATTGCGGCGACAACGAGACTGACGGCGGCAACCCGAGTCCGAGTTGCATGAGCAACAACCCGCGGGTCATTCAGCTCAAAGGAACCGGGAAATAGAGCAGGCGAAAACGCTCACTCAGCGGACCGCACGCCAGCCCGGTCGATCCGTCTCAATCGACCCGGCCTCGCTCAAGACGATCGGAATTTCCTTGCAGGGTGTAGCGCGGGGTCGACCGTTCGCGGAAAGCAGTAGTGCCCGGCCTCATGATTCCATGCGGTGCTTGTACCCATCATAGGAAATGGCGGCAGGTTGTGTTCTACATCCGAGTCCTTGAGCGCGAAATTCGCACAGAGTTCGAATGACGTTGGCCCGGTCCTTTGATAACCGTATGAGTCGCCACTAACCGGATCCCGTTGCGGAGAATATCCCTCGATATCGTCTTTCAACTGATCGAGCGAAGCTGGGAGCTCGCTCTTGGCCTGCCAGTACTGGACGATTTTCGCTTGCACAGCGTCGAGATCTTGTAGTCGTTGCTGGTCCAGGCGAACGAGGCGAGCACGCATCGGCGGCCCCGCAGCGATAAATCCTCCTATTACCAACGCACCCGCCAACGCAGCCGCGGCGTACGCAAATGCACGCATGGCGGCCGGCAGAGGACCAGGTTCACGGCCAAGCGCGTTGCGGTAAAAGACCAGTACTCCGCCCGCGACGACCAGAACTGCGATAACTTTCAACAGAAATCGCGACGTCAGGTCGCCGCTCATCAGGTAATATAACAGGCAAACCAAATCTCCCAGCGCCAGCAATCCAGCGAGAAAGAGCGTGAGGTAGATGGGGCAGGTGCGTACCCACAATCGCCGTTTCTTCGGGTTCGACGCGAGATCGATTTCGATAGCGCGCCACGCCCACCAATACGCCGGGAAAAATACGATCACCATCGACACGCCATAGCGGATGTTGTCGAGGACGTCGGTTCCGCGGTCGAGAGGATCGGGCAGCGCAAGATCGATGAACTGAAAAAGCAGGGTGATCGCGCCAGAGACACTGATGTATAGAGCGATCACCGCAAGCAAATGGATGAACACGTCCCAAGGCGAACTCTTCGCTGCCTCATCGTTCATATTTGTCCCCTCATCGCAGACCCTGCCGCAGGCCGACCTTCAGCCGGCTTGGTTTCGCTTGAAACCCAACCAACCCCAGAGAGTAATAGCCGCCAGCAGCAAAATCGTGGCCGGCACCGTCCAGGGGTTGCCGCGGGGCGGACGATCCTCCCACGCAATTTGGTCACCCTGTACTGATATCGCTTCGATATCAATCTGAGCGGCTTCGCGGGGCGGCGCCGAAGCCTTGGTCAGGAGAATGCGGCGAAAGCGCACAGTGCCGGGCGATGCGCCCACCATACACCTGATCTGGAGCTCGCGGGGGATCCCGATCTTAAAGTACAAAACTCCGCTGTTCCAATCCGAGGAACTGGTCACCTTGATCGGCAGGCTCAAGGTGTCTCCGCCGGCGGAGATTCCGATCAGCACGTCGCCGTGGGGATCGATGTTCTCCGCACGCAGCTCGCCGGAGAGACGGTACCAACCCGGCGCTAGATCTACAGTCTGACTCCAGACGGCCATATCGGCCTTGGCCCCGGTGATCTGCAACTCGCCGGGAGCATCCTGACGGTGGGACCAGGCAAACGTCTTCGAGTCATGTCGCAGGCTCTGGGCTCGCCAGTAAGCGGGACTATTGAGCGTACCTTCCCGCAACTCGCCGTTGCGCAGAAGATTTTCGTCTGCCGTCCCCGCTCCGGTGCAAAGCAGCAGCGCCACCAGCAGAATGCTCGAGCTTTTCAGGGAGGATTTAAGCTTCACTGAGAAACCGCCCGGTTCAGATCCAATTGGCCAACCCTGGGCCATGCAGCCACATGCGCTGCTGGAAGCCGGCCGGTGACAGCGGCGCGCCGGTCCAGAGCGGAAAGAAATAAACAGACAGGGCGAAGACGGTGGTAACAAACACGATGGAGACGAACATTCCGGCATGGCGCGGGCTGTAATAGCGCAAGCCGAGGTACGCGCCCGCCAGCGCAGCCGCGATCCCCAGACCGTAAGGCGCGCCCGCGCCGAGCACCAACGCCGCTATCACAGGGGTGAGGAGCGCGACCGGCTCCCAGCTGCCTGGTTCGCCACCCGCACATTCCACGACTGTCGAGGCCAATGCGAAAAAACCCAGATACAGCGAGGGCATATAGTAGTAGACAAACTGGTAGCGACTGATGGGAATCCACATTGCGAGGTATCCCGCGTATCCAACCACGACGAAGGCCATTGCTGCGTCACGCCGCGCGATAGCTTTGAGCGCTGCCAGCGGAACCGACACCAGCACCCCCCACCAGATCACGGGGTTGCCAAGCGCCCGTATCGCGAGCACGGGACTGTCGGGGAAAAAGCGGTCGTCTCTCCAATACAGGATGGAGCGAAGCATGAGCGGCCAGCTCCACCACCGGGAAGCATAAGGGTGGCCACTGGTTTGGAGCCATATCTGATAACGAAATTCTTGATGGTAGTAAGCCAACTGATCGCCGACGCCGCGCCACCAGCCGAACCAGTAGTTCGGGATGAAGACCACGAAATAGACTAACGCGCTCAATCCACCCACCAGCGCCAGCGCGCTTGCAAGATCGAGTATGAGCACGGAGCCCTGGGCTTTCGCCGGCGTTTGTGTACGAGGTGACGACCAACTTTCGCTAAGCAGCGCGCCAAACACGAAGGCCATCACCAGCGCAAAAGTGACCGCCGGGATCAGCAGCTTGGAAGCAAGGCCAAGCCCGAGCGCAACCCCCATCAGGGCGAGCGCTCGGCGCTGAATCGATTTGCTGCGGCTCTGCATGAAGGTGAACAGCGCCAGGTACGCGCAGGCTGCGAAAGTGAGATAGAAGATTTCCCAGAGCGCGGTCCGCGAGTCCACGATGAACAGGCCATCACAGATCACGAAGCCCGCTGCCAACCCAGCTGCGATTCGGGATCCGCAGATGCGACGACCGAGCAAGTAAGTTATGCCCACCAGCGCGGTCCCGAACAGCACGCTGGGCAAACGCCAAGCCACCGCGTTAACTCCCAAAACTTTCATGCTCGACGCTACCAGGAGGCTTGAAAGAGGTGGATGAACAGCCTTGAAGGGCAACCCTAAAAGATAGTTACGCGCTTGTTCGACGATGTCCTTCTCGTCGAAGATCAGGACCGGGGGCAGCCAGAAATGCCACAAGCGCGTGGCCAATGCGGCTATTAACAGCGCGCCGATCGCTGCGGAATCGCGGCGCCGCCATCGCGGCGGTGGCGAACTATCGATCATCGACTGTCACAGATCCGGGCTGCTTTCGCTTCCGCCGGTAAGGGGTGCTTGACGATTGTCATCGGCGTCCCGTCTTGCCTTTGCGAGCCCACACACGATCACTCGTTCCCGTTGCCGCCCAATTGGCGCAAGGGGCCGCTGAGTGCGGATTATCCAATGCCCCCTGCGGGATTCAGCCTGAACCTGTTTCAATAAGCTCAGTTCCTCAGCCAATCGACGATTTTCTGGTGAATCCCGACTGGATCTGCCACCTGAAATGCGTGCCCCGCGCCCCCAATCATGTACAACTCGGCCTGCGGGATTCTGCTCTTGATGAGCTTGGCGTTCTCCGGCAGCACCAGCACGTCCTTGTCGCCGTGAACGATCAGCACCGGGCACTTGATCTGCGGCAGCCGATCGTACGCGTTGAACTGCAAGATTCCCGCGATCGCGCGGTCCGCGGTCTCCGCCGGCGTGGATGGCATCATCTTCGCGCCCGCGACCATCATCGCTTTGATCTCGGGATGCTCGGCGGCGAATTCCACCGGCATAAGCGCTGGCAGCAGGATGTCGAACCCCTTTTCGGGGTCGCTCGCCATGATCTTGCTCCCCGTCATTAACCTGTCGAGGATCTCCGGCGCCGCCATCTTCGCGGTTGGCCCTCCCGCCATCGTGCATCCAAGCACGACCTTGGCGACCTGCTCGGGATGCCTGAGCGTGAGCTCCTGCGCGATCATCCCGCCCATCGAGACTCCGAATACTTTTGCTTTTGCGATTCCGAGCGCCCGGATCAGGTTGCTCGCGTCATCGGCCATGCCCTCGACGGTGTAGATACCCTCGGGCTTGTCGCTGAGTCCTGTTCCGCGATTGTCAAAATAGATGCACTTGAAACCGCTGAAGAACGGCAACGACGGAATCCACGCGGCGCCCGACATCCCAAATCCCATGATCAGCAGCAACGGCTCGCCGTCGCCGTAAGTTTCGTAGTTGAGGTTGATGTTACCGGCTTTGATTATTGGCATCGCGAAAAATTTACTCCCAGTGGAAAAATAAAAAAATAAAAAACGGACGCGGCTCTTTACCGAGCTGCGTCCGCCGCCTCGCAATTCTAAGTCTCTGTCAGGCGAGCTTCAAGATGCTCTCGGGATACTGCTCATTCGGATCGACGTCGGGTTCCATCGTGTACACGACCGACTTATCGACCACCAGCTGTCCGTCGTCGCCAACGTAGATCTTGAATCGATCCATCGGGCGCGGCGCCGGCCCTTCGAAGTTGAGTCCGCTGATATAGAAGCCCGTGCCGTGGCACGGACATTTGAACTTCTGCTCGGTATTCAACCATCGCGGCGTGCATCCCAGATGGGTGCATTTGGCGAAGATCGCGTAGAAACCCGCCTTGGTGCGAATGATCCAGGTGCGGAAGTCCTGCTTGTACTTTTCGCTCACTTCGCCAACCACGTAATCGTCCGGCAAGCCGGCCTTGAATTTCGATGGCGGCAGAAAGAGCACGCGCGGAAACGCCGAGCGAATCGCCGCGAGCAGACCGATCAGCGAGAATGCACCGAACCCCGCCCATCCGAGCACGCCCAGAAAATCGCGCCGGCTCCACAATGTGCCCAGCTCGGATTTTTCCTTGTCGCGCTTCGTCCGTTCTTTCGCCTGCTCGCCCTCGCGCCGCTTCTTCAATTCGGCGGGATCGGTCGGAGCCTTCTCTTTGAGTGCAACCGCCATCTAAGTGACGCTACCTCCCGGCAAGGACGGATATAACCCCTGAACGCTCCGCAAGATTACGTCAATGACGATGTTTCACAGCGAGACGCGAAAATTCAGTGAAGCGCCGGCTGACTGCTCGAAGACGCCGCGGATGACGGCGCTGCCTGCTTAACCACGGTCGCATTCGTCGTGACCGGCAACCTGGTTGGAGACCAATCCTGCGGTGTCGTGGACACCGTCGCCGCCTCCATCGTGTTGTCCGGAATGATGGGAATCGGCGGCGGTGGCGTGGTGTCATTGCCGCCCACCGGCCGGAAAACCGGCGCTGCCGGACTGTCGGTGACCAGGTAGTGTACTGGACGCGCCACGAGCCATTCCGCCGCGAAGCCAATGGGATAGAGCAGGTCGGCGAAGATCGCGAGCAGCTGCGAATCCTCGTCGTGATATTCCTTGGGATTCTGTTGATCGGTGTCGTTGTACTGCGCGTGCGAAATTGTGGGCAGCACAACAAAAAGCGCGGCGCAGAAAACAATTGCAACTCGTCGCATGTCATCAACTTTGCGCGATTGCCCGCCATCGTGTCAACACGTCGCGATCGCTTGCCGCCGCGCCCGGCTGCAGACGGGTTCCCGCGCAGGATCGTTCTTGCCTTGGCGCCTCCCCAGGCGCAATTCTAAACGCGATGACGGCATCAGTAATGCGCTCCGTCCGTGCATGCTTGCGGAATCCCGCAGCCGCGGCTGTCATTTTTCAATTCGCCCTCGCGACGATGGCCCACGGCGCGCCCCCGCCGGGTGCGATCACTTTCGTAGGCACTGATTCCAACATCTACTACTGCGATACCAAATGTTCGGAGCCGAAATGCATCACGTGCAAGGCAGCCGCGATTCACGTCCGGCGCGACGACGCGATCGTGCCGGTCGCCGACTCTGTCCTTGACGCGGGCCCCGCCAGCACTACCGAGTACGGATGGCCGACGTTCTCGCCCGACGGCAAGCGCCTGGCATATTCGTCCGAGACTCACAAGCAAGCTGACAATTCGTTCGCGGTATGGGTTTACGATCTCGCGCGGAGCCAGCCGACGCAAATCTTTGCAAGCCGCGCCGAGCGCATCGTGTACCTGGCCTGGCTGCCCGACGCGCAGCATCTTTCATTTCTGCTCGGTGAGCCGCGCGGACTCAGCCTGGTGTTGGCCGAGGTCAAGGAATCGAGGCCGGTTAGAATCGTCACCACCGGGATGCCTTTGTACTTCGATTGGGGCGCGCGGCCCGACGAGGTTGCGTTGCATACGCTCGCCCTGGACTCGGATCGCACCGAACAGGTTTCGCTGATGAGCGTGACGCCCACCAGCCAGAACATCGTCAAGGTGCTCTCGAGCGGACGCACGCCGTTCAAGACGCCGGCCTGGTCGCCTGACGGCAGGCATCTCGCCTACATCGCGAACTACCACGCCGAATCGAACATAGTGGTGGCCGACGCCGACGCCGGTCATCCGCGCTCCGTCGTGAGTTTGCCGGTCGGCGAGAACAGCTTCGTGTGGGCGCCCGACTCGGCGCATCTGGCCTACTCGACGGCGATAATGCCGCAGAATCCCACCTATCACGGGATCAAGCTGGTCGACGTCGCCAGCGCGAATTCGAAATGGTTGACCAAAAGCGACGTCGTCGCATTTTTCTTCGCGCCCGACTCGCGGCATCTCGCGTACATCGGCGTCCCCGAAGAGAAACCGTACTACACTTGGTCTGTCGTCGACGTTAAGACCGGCGCCGAAAAAGCGCTCGGCAACTTTCTCGCGACGCCCGACGAATCGACCGCATACCGTTTCTTCGACCAACTCGCCGTATCGCACACCATCTGGTCGCCCGATTCATCGTCATTTATCTATGCGGGCGTGCGATTGACCGGATCGCCGGAGCAGGCACTGGGATTTGCGCCGCCGCCGATGGCGTATATTGTGCCCATCGACGGCAGCGAGCCCCACGCGGTCTCAAACGCGGTTCTCGCCTTCTTTTCCCCGGCCAGGTAGCGCGTCTATTCCTTGCGGCACACGTAAATTGCCGCCGGCCTGCCGAGCACCGACACGCGGATAATCCGGCTCGGTGCGATCTTGCGGATGTGCTCGAGCTCGCGCATCAGTCGCCACTCCGCCGTCAGCATCACCATCACGCCGCCGCTCTTGAGCACGCGCGTGAACTCCCGGATCCACAGCGGATAGAGTTTTCGATTTTCGCCGTGCGATCCATAGCGCAGTCCCCACGGCAGGTTGGTGACGATTTTATTCACGCTCGCGTCGCCGAGCGGGATTGCACCCGCGTCCCAGTTCTCGAGCTGGATTGGCTTGTAACGTGCGCCGACATTGATCCGCGCCGCCGCGAGCGCCGCATGATCGCGATCGCTGCCCAGCAGCATCGCGTAGCGCCCCAGATGCGCCCGCTCGATCAGAATCGTTCCCGCGCCGCAAAATGGATCGAGCACGACGTCGTCCTCGCACGGCTCCGACAGCCATCCCAGCGCCGCCGCACTCGACGCGCGCAGCGACGCCGGGCGATGCGCCGCCTTGTATTCGCGATGCCGCATCCGCTCGTCGCTGAGCCTCACCGTCAGAAAAAACTCCGCGTCGATCATGGTCGCCCAGAACTCGACGTCCGCGTCCTCTTCTTCCAGCCGCCAGGTGTGATCGCCCCGCTCGAGAATCCCGCGCTCGACCGCGCGTTGAAAATCGACACGCCGAAATTCGTGCTCACCCGCCATCCTGGCGATCACGCGGAACTTGAGCCTGCGGCCCGCGCGCGTCCCCGGCGAGACCTTGACCCGCGCCTGCAGCGCGGCCTCGACCAGCGGCGCTTCGCGCGCCGCGCCGCGAATTTTGTCCAGCGCCGCGCTCTCCGGCCCAACGCCGGCCCGGTAACCGGCCAGCCCGAACAGGTCCTCAGCCGTCCGGATCACGCCCAGTTTATCGGCGGCCGGCGCAAAAAAAATCGCCATCCCGGCGCGATCGGGCGCCACTCGCCGCGCGATCTCGCGGGCACCCTGGATTCGTCCGGCTATTTCCCCAGCCGCGATCCCCTCGAATCCCGGCTGCGTATGCGCGACGTAGAGGTTCGGCCCGAACCGTATCGGATGCGGCTGCGCGCGCTCCGGCGCGGCCTTGCGATCGCGCCCGGCACGTCGATCCGTCTGGCGCGCGTTAATCAACTTTCGGCTCGCGCGCGCTACTTCGAGCGTGACAGGTACTCGCCGGTTTCGGTGTTGATCGTGATCGTGTCGCCCTCGGCGACGAAATGCGGCACCTGGATTGTCATTCCGGTCTCGAGCGTAGCTGGTTTGAGCGTATTGCTCACCGCCGCCGTCTTCATTCCCGGATCGGTCCGCACCACCTTGAGCGCGACCGTTTTCGGAAGCCGGACGTTGAGCGGCGTCGTTTCATAGAACTCGACTTCGACCTCGAGGTTCGGCGTCAGAAATCCCACCACGTCCTCGATTAGCTCCTTCGGAATCGTGATCTGCTCGTAGTTCTCGGTGTTCATGAAATGGAAATCGTCGCCGTCCTGGTAGAGGAACTGCATCTTGTTCTGGCTCAGGATGACCCGCTCGACGCGATCTTCCGAGCGGAAACGGTTCTCGGTTTGCGAGCCGGTCTTCACGTTGCGCAGCTTGGTCTGCACCATCCCGCGCCAGTTGCCCGGCGTGATGTGCGTGATCGTCATGATCCGGTACAGGTCATTGTTGTACTCGACAATCATACCCGGGCGCAGTTGCGTCGCTTGAATCAGCATTGTGTGGACACTCTCGATAAAGAACGATGGTTAAAAGGGACATTCTATGCGAGCCCGCCGCGCGCGGCAAGTTCGCCGCAACCATCGAGCGCGTCGCGCACTAAAACACTAGTGGAAGAGTCTATCGTACCACGGGATATTCGGTGGGTAGGCTCCGTACGGCGGGTACATCGCAGAATTGCGATACTCCGTCATCCCCGCGCCTGCACCTGCCGCATCCACCGACACTTCCACGAAATCGTTGCCGTTGCCGTACGCGCGAATCGTCGCTGTGCTGCCCGCCGGCATCGGAAAAGTCAGGTCGAAGACGCTGTTGCCGCTGGCGCTTATCGCTATCGGCCTGGCCAGCCGGCCATTGACGTAAACGCCGGCGCGCCGCACCCCCCGCCCCGCGATCTGCCCGGCTACTTCCACCATCCCCGGCGCGGACATCACCGCTCCGGTATCGATCACGTTGATCCGCACGTTGGTCAATGCCCCCAGCGACGAGGCGCTGTTTATATGACGCTGCGACGGCGAGAGCGCATCGCCGGGGCGCGCAATCTCGGCCGTGTTGTTACGCACCGCGGGACCCGCCGCCGCCGGCGGACTTTCTGCCAATGGACCCGCCTCGCCCGGCGAGGCCGCCGCACCCGGATCGACTTCGATCAGCTCCTCGCTCCCGCGCATCGCGCCGACTCCCGCCGGGTCCGGCGCAACCATCGCCTGTGCTTCGCGCCCGTAAGAGTCGGTCACGCGAATCGACTGCGTCGGAGAAGGCTGCTCGATCGAGAACTCGAAGTTGAGTCGCTGCTCGCCGGGCACACTGGCGACGTCGATATCTCTGCTCTTCGTGTCGCCGTCGTAAATTCCCGCCGACTTGAGGTCGGTGCCTTCCAGGTAGCCTTTCACTCGCACCGCTCCGGCCTTGAAGACCCGCGATGCGATCGCAATCTTCGGCGCGTCCGGCATCTTTTCCCCGGCCGGCGGCGGCGAGCCCGAAGCATGTGACACAGGCGCGTCGCTCCGCGCGATCGATCCCGATCCCCTCGATGCGGGCACTTGCTTTTCGAGCGCCGCGATCTTTTCCCTGATGAACGTCCACTGCTTCGGATACTGTCCTCCGGCAATCTTCGCGGCGGCTTCTATTTTGTCGCGATCGCTCAGTATTGCCGCCATCGCGATGCTCGCAGCGGCGTTGTCATGCGCGCCCAGAGCGGTCGATAGCGTTTGAGCATCGCCGGCCAGGCTGGCGGCCGGAGCCAGGATCGGACCGGCCTTGGTGGACGCCGACACCGCATTTATTGCATCGAGCATCGCGAACGCATGGTCGCTCAGCTCCAGCGCTTGTGCTTGCACGTCGTCGGCCAGGCAATGCCGCGGCCCGATCCCCATCGCAACGGCAACGAAAACGAAAACGAGCACCGCAATCGTCGTCCACATCCTCCCTGATACGGACCCGATGCGCGCGCCGCTCTTATGCGCAACGAAAACCATCACCCAGCTTGGCCCGTGCGGCTACGGCGATTGCCGGTAGCGCTCTGCCGTTTGCTTTATCTGTCGTGAGAGCTTCAAGAATATATCGCCCTCGTCGTAGATGAAGAGCACCAGAGCGCCGCCGGCGCCGACAATCAAACCGAGGATAAATGCGCCCATAGTTTCGTTCCTCCGGATGCCCCGGATTATATTCAAATTCGCACTCTGAAACCTACCCGTCGTCGCCCAGCTCCACCCGCGCGAACCGGCGCATCGATTCGCTGTCGTAGGTCGCGTCCTCGGCCTGCGGCGCCGACAGGTATCGACCGGCTTGTCTTGTGCAGAGGTTCCCTGGTGTCCTGAGTTAGAGATTCGCAGCATAAGTTTTTGCAGAAATGGAGGAATCGCAAGGCTTTGTTTTTCATCGAACATTCAAACTCAGGACACTAGGGAAAATCCCCTGCGGATGTTCGATTATTTTTCAAATGTGGACGCGATTGGCTTGACAGAGCCATCGGTATTTATGATATGTTGCGCCAACGCCGCCAGAACGTCGGTGAGGGGTACTAACGATTACGCCGCTTTGAGCGAGGCAGTGGAGGAAATTCGACCATGAAGCGTGTACCGGCCTTTGCGCTTTTATTTAAGAGAGTTCTGAGCACAAGCACGATGATTCTGCTGGCCGTGGCCATCGCGACGTTCGCGTGGTCAGGGATGGCGGCGGCAGAGCCCGAAGAGTACGGAGAGGAGTTGCAGAATTATTTCAGCAACGCCAACACCAGTGGCGGACAGGCCTACCTCAATATCACGGCTCCCATCGAGGGAGATCCAACGGCCACAGCCCCCTACGCGGTAGAGGGCGAACTTTGCGCGATGATCTACGTCTTCAATACCGAGCAATCTCTGCAGGCCTGCTGCGGATGCCCGGTGACCGCTGATGGTCTGTTGACCCTCAACATCTCAACCGAAGTGGCGGTGAATGCGGTGACATCGGGCCTCATCCATGACGGCTCGATCCGTATTATATCGACCTTGCCAAATGCCGTTCCAGCTCCATTCGGGGATACGCAGCCCGGATATGCAGGTTGCGACTCCAACACCAGCGTCTGCTGCGATCCAACCGCGGCGGCCACCGGCTTCATACTGAGCCCCGTTAACGAACTGGTGGCTTGGGCAAGTCACATACAGGTTACCCAGATCACCGAAGACGCGTTCCAGGCCGATGTTCCGAGTGCGGCCGAACTCCATGCCGGACTGCCGGAAACGTGCGCCGATATCGTTGCGTTGGGTAGCAGCCAGGGTACGTGCTACTGCGCACTCCCGACCCCGAGCCCGACCCCGACCCCAACGGCAACCGCAACCCCAACCGCAAGCGCGACGGCAACCCCAACCAAGACGGCAACCCCAACCGCCACGGCGACCGCAACCGCCACGGCAACCGCAACCGCGACGGCGACGCCAACCGCAACCGCGACGGCAACCGCTACGGCGACTCCTACGGCGACGCCAACCCCGCTCCCGGGCAGCCCGTCAACTGACGCGTCTGATCCCGGTGGCGCTGCTTCTATAGTAAATAACACTCCACCGGGGACCGCTCTAAACGACCTGTTGGTCGCGATAATCGCGATTGAGACGGCGCCGACTCACGGGAACGCGTCGACCGGCGTAATCACGCCGCCCGCCACCTGGAACCTGCTCTCCCAGAACGCTACGACTTCCGGAACCGATCTCCAGGTCCAGATGTATTGGAAACTTGCTGTGGCCGGCGATGTCGGTGGACTAGGTAATTACACTTGGAACTTCAGCGATACGTTCCGGGCCGCCGCGCAAATGGAGAACTTCGAATATATAGGCGCTACTCCATTCGAAAGCGGCACGGCGAAATGCACAGCCACCGCCACCAGCGCGACGATCTCGGCGCCCAGTCTCACGACGGGCAAGGCCAACGATCTCAACGTTGCAGTTTGGGTAATTGCCGCACATGACGCGATAGCTCCGACCAACCTGTCGTATAACTTCAACTCTGGTGTGGGGCCAACCGGCGTAGGACCGTTACCCGGTTTCGGGACTCTCGCAATGCCGACCAGCGGGACCGTGACTGGCATCCAAACGGCGACCGGATCGCCCACAGCAGCTGACAACCTCGGCTGTCAGTTCGACCTGTCGCCGTTGCCTTGAGGCATGCCGGGTCTCTCTACGCTTAGGTGGGATACTAACGGTCACGCGGCTTTCAGCGAGGCAGGAGAGGGAATTCGACCATGAAGGGTGTACGGGCCTTTACGCTTTTAGGCAAGAGAGTCCTGAGCACAAGCACGATGATTCTGCTGGCCGTGGCCCTCGCGACGTTCGCGTGGTCAGGGATGGCGGCGGCAGAGCCCGAAGAGTTCGGGACGGAGTTGCAGAATTATTTCAGCAACGCCAACACCACTGGCGGACAAGCCTACCTCAATATCACGGCTCCTCTCGAGGGAGATCCAACGGCCACCACCCCCGCCGCGGTAGAGGGCGAAACTTGCGCGATGATCTACGTCTTCAATACCGAGCAATCGATGCAGGCCTGCTGCGGATGCCCGGTGACCGCTGATGGTCTGTTGACCATGAACGTCTCAACCCAAGTGGCGGTGAACGCGGTGACATCGGGCCTCATCCATGACGGCTCGATCCGTATTCTGTCAACCTTGCCAAATGCCTTTCCAGTTCCATTCGGGGATACGCAGCCCGCATATGCAGGTTGCGACTCCAACACCAGCATCTGCTGCGATCCAACCGCGGCGGGCAGCGGCTTCATACTGACCCCCAATAGCGAACTGGTGGCTTGGGCAACTCACATACAGAATACCCAGGTCACCGAAGATGCGTTCCAGGCCGATGTTCCGAATGCGGCGGAACTCCATGACGGACTGCCGGAAACGTGCGCCGATATCGTTGCGTTGGGTAGCACCCAGGGTACATGCGCGTGCGTCCCTCCGCCCCCGACCGCGACCGCGACCCCGACTGCAACCGCGTCGCCAACCGCGACCGCAACCGCAACCGCAACCGCGACCGCGACCGCAACCGCGACTGCAACCGCGACTGCAACGAAGACCGCAACCGCGACCGCAACCCCGACCGCGACGGCAACCGCGACTGCAACCGCAACCGCGACGGCAACCGCAACCGCGACGGCAACCGCAACCGCGACTGCAACGAAGACGGCAACCGCGACGGCAACCCCGACCGCGACCGCCACCGCCACGGCAACCGCAACCGCGACCGCGACGCCAACTGCAACCGCGACGGCGACCCCAACCGCGACGGCGACCGCAACCGCCACGGCAACCGCAACCCCGACCGCAACGGCGACCGCGACCGCCACGGCAACCGCAACCCCGACCGCAACGGCGACCGCGACGGCGACCGCAACCGCAACCGCTACGGCGACTCCTACGGCGACTCCGACGCCGCTCCCGGGCAGCCCGTCAACTGACGCGACTGATCCCGGTGGCGCTGCTTCTATAGTCAATAACACTCCACCGGGGACCGCTCTAAACGACCTGTTGGTCGCGATAATCGCGATTGAGACGGCGCCGACTCACGGGAACGCGTCGACCGGCGTGATCACGGCGCCTGCCACCTGGAACCTGCTCTCCCAGAACACTTCGACTTCCGGAACCGATCTTCAGGTCCAGATATATTGGAAACTTGCTGTGGCCGGCGATGTCGGTGGACTAGGTAATTACACTTGGGACTTCAGCGATACGTTCCGGGCCGCCGCGCAAATGGAGAACTTCGAATATATAGGCGCTACTCCATTCGAAAGCACCACGGCGAATTGCACCGCCACGGCCACCAGCGCGACGATCTCGGCACCCGGTTTCACGACGGGCAAGGCCAACGATCTCAACGTTGCAGTTTGGGTAATTGCCGCACATGACGCGTTAGCTCCGACCAACGTGTCGTATAACTTCAACTCTGGTGTGGGGCCAACCGGCGTAGGACCGTTACCCGGTTTCGGGACTCTCGCAATACCGGATATCGGGACCGTGACTGGCACCCAAACGGCGACCGGATCGCCCACAGCAGCTGACAACATCGGCTGTCAGTTCGACCTGTCGCCGTTGCCCTGAGGCATGCCGGGTCCCTGCAAGACCGCAACTTGAACTAGTCAGTCAGGACGTGCCCGTGAGACAGCGAGTCTCACGGGCACGGCTGCCTTTTCCGCTGTTTCGTCGACAGCGCGGCGTCGCGCAGCAGCACGAGGGCTCCGCGCAGCGGGCGAAGGTGAGAATGGCGGCTTGGCACCGATTGGATTGCAGCGACCTCGCAAGCCCCTCTTCGAGCGGGTAACCGCGTTTCAGGTCGGCTTGGGGATGACCTATTTCAGCCTGACCCCCGGCGGATTTGGCGTGCTATGCGTACGGTATGGACAACCGTCAGGATGCGCCATACTCGCCGGGCTCGCCCGAAATCGGCCGCCCCCCGCTTCCGGCTGAAATAATTTTTGACGGAACGAAACTATCCATGGTGGTGGAGCTGTCCTAAAACCACCACGGGTGGTATAAATTGCCCTTCCAGCTCTATTCGATCAGTCAGAATCGCGCGCCCGCCGCGAAGGTCAGACTCCGTTATGGGGTAATGCCTGCGGCGACGCTGGCCTTGGATGTGTCGAGCGCGCTTGACGAGGCGGCGAAGCCGGCGCCGCCGGCCGCAGGTGCTGCGGAGACTTTGCCGGCGCCGGGATCGAGCGGGGCGGCAGGCCCGGTGGTAACGAATCGTGCGGACGCCGGCGAGTAGGGCGGGGCGCTGGTCATGGCCGCCGAAGTCGCAGTCGAGTAGCCGGTGGTGGTGGTCTTGTTCATCGAGGTCGGACCGATCTCGGTGGTATTGAATGGAGTTTCGCCACTGGAGGGCGCGGATTCCATTGCGGCGCCCGGATTTTCGGGACCCGGAGGAGACGCAGCAGCACCGTAGGGCGCGTTGAGGTCGTCGGCGGGAGAAACCGGAATCGAGAAGCTCGGCTTGTAGATTTGTTGAATCTGCGAGGCGGGCATCCCGTGAATTTCCTTGCGGCCGAGCGAGTTGACGAACTGCTGGCGTTCCTCGAGGGCGAGTTCGCGCAACTGGCTCTTGTTGCGAACGATATGAGGGGTCAGGAAGACGATTAGGTTGTCCTTCTGCTTGTCGGTGCTCTTGTTGCTGAACAGGTTGCCGAGCACCGGGATGTCGGAGATGAACGGAACGCCCTGATTATCCAGCGTATCCTGGCTGGCGAGCAGGCCGCCGATAACCGCGGTGCGATGGTTCTGGATCATGACGCTGGTCGAGGCGGAGCGGATGGTCGTGGTCGGACCGAGCGTGTTGTTCGCGGTGCCGTTGACGACGTTGGAAACTTCCTCATACAGGTCGAGCTTGACGTAGTCGCCCTCGGAGACCTGCGGCACGATGTCGAGCGTGATGCCGACGTTCTGGCGCTCGACCGAGTTGAAGATTTGCCCGGGCAATCCGGAGTTGGCGGAGGCCGAGCCGACGAAGGGCAGGTTCTCGCCGATCACGATCATCGCTTCTTCATTGTCGGCGGTGAGCAGCGTCGGCGCGGAGAGCACGTCGGCGTGAGTGTCGGTCTCAAGCGCCATGATGAGCGCGACATCGCAGGGGATGCTCAGGTTGCCGGACGTGGTGGTGCTGGTGGTGGTGGTCGACGTCGCGGCGCTAACCGCGGACAGCGCCGCGGCAGAAATCGAACACTGGGCTTTCGACGCGAGGCCGAGGCCCAGGCCGGTGATTGACAGCGGGTCGGCGAGCGTATTCTGGAGCTGTCCGAAATCAAGCGAGCCGATGGCCACCGAGCTTCCGACATTCTGGGCGGCGTTGAACTGGACGCCCATCTGGCGCTGGCGCTCGGCGGAAACCTCGACGATGACGGCCTGCACGAAAATCTGGACGCGCGGGGTGTCGAGGTCGTCGATAATCTGCCTGAGGGTCTGCCAATCCTGCGGCGACGCGCTGATAACCATCGCGTTGGTCGCGGGATCGGCGGTGATATTTACCGGATAAGAGAAATCGATGCTCTTGCCGGCCGAGCTGGCCGACGCCGACCCGCTGCTGCCGCCGGTCGAGCCGCCGCGGCTCATCCCGCCGCCGCCGCCACTGCCGCCGCCGAAGCCACCGGAGCCGTTGGTGCCGCCGAAGCTGCCGCCGCCGCTGGAACCACCGAAGCTGGCGCTACTGGACATCCCGCCCATCCCGCCGGAGCCGCCCATGCCACCGGAGCCGCTCATCCCGCCAAAGCCCGAACTGCCGCCATTAGAGTTGAAGCTCGCGCGGCCGAGCGATCCCTTGCCGGTGGTGGGCGACAGGGTGCTCGGGCCGCCGCCGCCGTTGAGCAGGTTGTTGAGCACCTGGACCATCTCGAGCGCCTGCGCGTTCTTGAGCCGATAGACGTGGATTCGCGAGGTGGTCAGCGGCGGGTTAACGTCGAGCTTGGCGACTATTTCCTGAATCTCGCGCATCTGAAGCGGCGGCGCCATGACGATAAGGCAATTGGTGCGCTCGTCGGGAATGACCTTGTAACCCGTCCCCGCGCCGCCGGTGGCCGAAGGCGCGACCCCCATTTGCGGCCGCGGCATCTGGGAGCTTGCGCTGGCGCCTTGCATCTTGGCCGTCATCAGCGCATCGATCTCGGGCGCAAGCTCGGTGGCAAACGCCAGCTTGAGCGGAATGACGACAATGGTCTGCTGTTCGCCGCGCACGTCGAGGCTGCCGATTATCTGGAGCAGTCGCCCGACGTTGTAGGCGTCGTCGGTGACGATGATGGTGTTGTCCAGGGGAAACGCGGCGATCAGCCCGTCGTGCGAGACCATCGGCTGGATCACGCCGATGATGGAAGCGGCGTCGATATTCTTAAGCCGCACCATCCGGGTGACGTACTCGTCGCCCTTGGTCTCGGCGGGAATTTGCGATTCGGTGAGCGCCGCGGAGGAGCGCACGTTGCGCGCGGGCACAATCTTGATGATCTTGCCGGCCTGAACCGTGGTGAAGCCTTTTACCTGGAGAACCGATTGAAAGATCGAGTAGGCCTGTTCGGCAGTGACCTTGCTCGGCGAGATGATGGTGACCTTGCCGCGCACCGATTCGTCGATGATGAAGTTGCGGCCGGTGATCTCGCTGATGAACTTGGCCAGAACCGGAATATCCACGTTCTGGAAGTTCATTGTAATTGTATTCTGGGCGGGCAGCCCCGTGCTCTCGGCCCCCAACGCCCAGCTGCGAAGGTTGCCTACGCCAACCAGCATCGCGGCGGTAAACGCCCCGACCAAAAAACGGTTCATGCGAGCATCCTCCGCATTTCGTCTCAAAACGCCGTCAGCATATTTCACCACCGCTGCGCAACGCAACCCACAATCGTTGCAAATCCCTCAGCCCTCGGCGACTATGACGATCACCGTTCGTATTCGAGAAGCTCACGCCGTTGGCGGTGACCTTCGGGATTCGGCGATACCAGCCTGGCCGTCGTGATTGAAAACCGGCATGCAGCGCGCTGAGATTGAGCGCTCGCTACTGGACAGGTCTACACGCCAAATAAATCAACATAGCACATCTTGACATAGGCTTCGATCTTCTGCCATGTTCGCCTGACCGAGGTTCAGAATTGCTCAGGCTCGCCATGATTATCAGCGAAATGCAGATGGCAGGCAGAGAGCAAAGAAGTGGACGTAGAGTGCAAGATTGACGAGCGGGTTTCAAATAGCGCTCACGCCGTTGTCTGCGTTTATCGTCGCGGTGGCGATGATGCCGGTGGCAAAAGCGGCAGGCGTTCGCTTCGGGATCGTTGCACAACCTTCGAACGACCGCCCGCATGCCAAGCCGACGTCGTTGCTGGGAGGTCTGGCCGTGATGGCAGGCCTAATAGCGGCGATCGGATTCGTCGGCGTCCTGTCAGGATTGCCGTACCATAGTCTGCCCTGGCTCGCGGGGTTTGCGGTCGCGATGTGCCTGGTTGGATTGCTCGATGACATCGTCGATCTGAGGCCGCGGAATAAACTGATATTGGAACTGGCTGCGATCTGTATCCTCGGAGGGTGGGGGCCCCAGCTCGACATCCTTCCCTACCAGCCGCTCAACATCGCGCTCACGATTTTCTGGCTGATCACGGCGACCAACGCGTTCAACTTAATCGACGGGATCGACGGCCTTGCGGCGGGAGTCGGAATTGTCGCGGCGTTGAGTATCGCGACCGTCGCGGGGTTGCATCAGCACGAAGGAACGATGCTCGTGGGGCTGGCGCTGGCCGGTGCGCTGGCGGGATTCATGGTTTTCAACTTTCCGCCCGCGTCGATTTTCATGGGTGACGAAGGCGCGCTCGCGGTCGGCCTCGTGCTGGGAGTGCTGTCGATTCAAGCCAGTCACCATGGCGAGGGTTCTCTGCCGGCGCGGCTGGCGATGCCATTGCTGGCGCTCATGGTTCCGCTGCTCGACATCGTGACGGTGACGGTGACGAGGCTGGCGACGGGAAATCCGATATCGAAGCGCGGCCTGGACCATTCGCATCATCGGCTGACGCGGCTGGGCATGTCGACCCGGAGCGCGGCAGCGACGTTGATCGGCCTGCAGGCGATAGCGGGCGGTTGCACGATCGCGCTGACCATAGTCCCGGGTTACGACGCAGTGTTGCTGCTTCCGTTCATGGCGCTGTTCTTTGCGCTGGTGGCATTGTTCCTGATGGATCGATCGTTCGACGGGAAGTCTCCGGGTCAAATCGAAGACCTGTCCGCGATCGCGCGCGTCATCCTGAGCTTCGGGTACAAGCGTCGATTCGTCGAGTTAATTCTGGATGTGGCTCTGGTAGCGGCGGCCTATTTTGGCGCGATGATGGTGCGATTCGACTTCGATTTGAGCATCGCGCAGGTGGACCAAATGCTGATCGGCCTGCCGTGGGTTGTGATGCTTGGTTGCGGCGCGTTCCTGGTGGCAGGCGTTTATCGCGGGATATGGCGCTACACGGGACTGGCGGAGGGTGTGCGCTTCGCTTTGGCGGCGATGATGGCGGGGCTCGCTGTGAAGCTGGCGTCGGCGATACTGCCGATTACAATTTCGCGCGCGACGGTGGTGGTCTTCGTGCTTTTGCTGTTCAATTTCCTGGTCGCAACGCGCTGGTCATTCCATGTTTTCCAGCGAATCGGGCGGTGGCTGGCGCATTCGGCAAGGCGCCTGGTGATCGTAGGGGCAGATGCGCGTGGCGCGGCGGCGGTTCAACACCTGCACTCGACGATCGGAGCCAGTGCGGAACTGCTGGGACTATTGGATGACGACAGTTTCAAGCACGGCAAGCTATTCCACGGCTATCCGGTGCTGGGGTCGCTCGATAATCTAGGCGCGATCATGGCGCGAACGCCGTTCGACGAAATCGTTATTGCGCAGGAGACGCTGTCTACCACGCAACTGGCGGCGCTCGAGTCGTTCACGGTGAGTCATCGGATAACGCTTCGCCGCTTCTGGCTCGGCGTAACCGACATGAGTGCGCCTCCGACGATTTCAGATCGGCAACTCACGACTGCCTGAATCCGGCGAAGCCGAGAGTTTGCGCTTGCTTCATTTTTCGTTGTTTCGCGACATTATGATCCGACGTGGCAGTTACGGTGCGCTGCCGGACGCTGCTGCTGAGCGAACGGTAGGAAGCTTCCTACCGTCGTCGCCGCGAAACTCAGGCCAAATTTGCGCGGCGATACATCGTGACGACCGCGGCTCCGCCAAGCCCGAGATTGTGCTGGAGGGCGACCTTGGCGCCCGATACCTGCCGCTTGCCCGCTTCGCCCCGCAATTGCCAGTTGAGTTCCGCGCACTGCGCCAGGCCAGTTGCGCCCAAGGGATGGCCCTTCGAAATCAGCCCGCCGGATGGATTCACGACCACTTTGCCGCCGTAAGTATTGGCGCCTGCGTCGACAAATTCACCGCCTTTGCCCTCGGGGCATAGCCCTAGCGCCTCATAAGTGATCAGTTCGTTGCACGAGAAGCAGTCGTGGAGTTCGACCACGTCGACGTTCTCGGGCCCTAGACCGCTTTGCTCATAGACCTTATGCGCGGCAGCCTTCGACAGGTCAGAGCCGACCATCTTGATGCAACTACGCTCGGAAAACGTGCTGGCAAAGTCGGTCGCCATCGCCATACCGAGAATCTCGACGGCCTTGTTCTCGAGGCCATGCTTCTTGACGAAGTCGGCGCTAGCCAGAATTGTTGCGCCCGAGCCGTCGGAGGTCGGGCAGCACTGAAGCTTGGTGAGCGGCTCATACACCATCGGCGCGCTGAGGATTCCTTCGAGTGAATACTCATCCTGAAACTGCGAGTAAGGGTTGTTCACCGAATGCTTATGGTTCTTCCATCCGATTTTTGCGAACTGCAACGCGGTCGTGCCGTAGCGCTCCATGTGCTCGCGTCCGGCATTGCCGAACATCTGCGCCGCCGGCGGCGCCGGCGCGAAGCCGCGCAGGTCGGCCATTAGCTGGACGTGCTTGTCCATCGGATTGACGCGGTCCATGTACTTGGCGCCGAGCGAGCCCTTCTCCATCTTCTCGAAGCCGAGCGCCATCACGCAGTCCGCGATGCCGCCCTCGATGAATTGCTTGGCCATGAACAGCGCGGTCGATCCGGTCGAGCAGTTGTTGTTGACGTTGTAGATCGGGATACCGGTCATCCCGAGTCCGTAGAGCGCGCGCTCGCCGCAAGTCGATTCTCCGTAGCAGTAGCCGACCACCGCCTGCTCGACGTTTTCGTAGGCGATCCCGGCGTCCTGCAGAGCCTTGGTGCCGGACTCCTTCGCCATGTCGGGATAATCCCAAGCCCGCGAACCCGGCTTCTCGAACTTGGTCATCCCGACGCCTACGACATATACCTTCCGTCCCATTTTTACTCTCCTTGACGGCCGCACTTGCGCGGCGGCATGATTTCTTCAGTGTCCGCCATTAGCAGGTATTTCCATCGCCGAAGGCGCCGCCGCCGCTACGGGCGTGGCCTCGCCAAAGGGAGTGGATTGAGGCGCCGGCGTCCCGACCGGCTTGGGGAAAGCAGCGACTGCTTCGTGCCCGTATTTCATCGCCTCGAGAGGACGTCCGCTCAGGTTCGCAGTCGCTGGCGCCGGGCTCACGACGAGCGCCTCCGCCACACCTTCATTCTCGAACGGGCGGCGCATGTCCAGCGGCGCCGGCTCGACGACGTGACCGATGTTGACGTCTTGGGCATCGACGCGAATCTTGCTGGCCAGAATGACTCCACGTTCGGCTCGCAGATCGTAAAGTCCCGGCGGCAGATCCGCCGTGAATGAGCCGTCGGGCTTGGTCGGCGCGATGTAGATATCGCTGGTGACGCGGTTCTCATAATGAAGCCAGCGTTGCTCTGCTGGTTTGCCGTTTCGGTACGACATCAAGCCGCTAATGTTCGCCGCGCCCGCAATCCTCGCTCCCGCCGCGATACCCGCGGCGACTGCAACCGATAGAGCTGCCGCCGCTAAATGAAGCTTGCGGCCCGACCTGCGATTGGAAATGTTCTTCACAACGACTCCATGGCAATGTGTCTTGCGCCGGATGAATTGTGGCCGCTGCTGCTAGGCGCTTTTCTTGACCTTGCCGGCGCGGATACATCGCGTGCAGGCCAGGATTCGGCGCACGTTGCCGTTAATCTCGGCGCGCACTTCCTGCAGGTTGGGATTCCAGCGCCGCTTGGTCTTGTTGTTGGCGTGGCTGACGTTGTTGCCGACTGACGGCTGCTTCTTGCAGTATGCGCAATGTCTCATGAGTCTTCCGTTCGAACCTGTATAATCCTGCTAGGGTAGCCCGACCTGCGGCCGCGTGAAAGAGGGTGAATACTTCGCCTTGAGCAGCGCCTCGCCGACCGCTTCTCCCGTCAGCACCGCGCCCGCGTCGCATCCGCACTTGAGGCTCATCAACCACGCGCTGCGCCCGAGTGCGCCCGCATAGCTGTCGAGCTGGTTCTTGAGCCCCTGTGGCGCGCCCTTGTCCTCGACCGTCACGTCCCTGGCGCTGACGATCACTTCGTTGGGAATCGAGCCGGTCTGCTCGCTGAAGAGCTGCTTGATCATCGCGACGAACGCCGCATGATCGAGCGCGGGCACGTCGCTCCTGATGACGCCGTCGTAAATCGATTCGGCGTGACGATCGGGCACACCCGCAAGCACCCGCCGAATCGAATCCGCGCGCGAGTTCTCGGCCGACGGCGCCTTCTCATAGTCGGCCAGCATGATGCGCGCCTCGCCTGCGTTTCCGCCCGCCATCGCTCCGAGCGTTCGTCCCAGCAGCGCATTGGCCGCACTGCGCCGCAACTGGCCCTGCGCGTTCGCGATCATCCGCTGAACTTCGGGGTTGTTGATTCCCGCCGATTTGAAGACCAGCATCGCGTCCTCGCCGTCGCCGCGATCGAGCAGATTTTTCGCCGTGTCGAGCGGATTGAGCGGACCGGTGTCGCGGATCGACGCGGTCTGCAGATAGAGCTTGGTCGCCGCGACCAGCTTCGCCTCGACGCGCGTCTCCACCGCCTCGAACGCCTGCCACTGATCACTCGAAATGAGTTTCTTGCCGGTGGCGCGCTCGGCGAACAACTGCGCCGGTATCGCGAGAATAGCGGCGGCGCCGCCTATCACCGGCTCGCTGTCGGTGAAGGTGAAGCGATGGCGGTCCTCCGCCAGTGTGGAAAGATTGAGCGTCCAGATTTCGTAAGCGCCGGTGAATCGCGCTTCGTTCGAGTCGCGCTGCGATTGAAAGGACTCGGTCGGCAGGCTTACCACCATCACCGCGTCGATCCGATCGTCCGCCTCGCCTGCGACGAATCGCTTGACGCAGGCATCGATCCCGCCAGGCGGCTGAATCGGCGCCACCTTCACGTTCGGCAGCGCGCCGACAATGCTGTCGATATCGGCCTCGGTCTGGGGCGAGATCGGTCCATTCACGCCGACCCCGATCTTTATCGGCGCCGCAATCGCGACTTCCGCGGCTGCGGCCACGATGATTGCCGCGCCGACCAGCATTGCCGTAATTTTTCTCATCGCTGGAGTGCTCAGGCGAGTTCGCCGGGCCGAAAGCTTTTCAAAACCCGCCGCGATCTTCAACCCGTGCAATAGCCATCCCCCGGTTTTGACGCCGGATCGGCGAGTTGCTTGAGTATCCGGTCCGAAAGCTGCAATGTCTAGTAATGTCTAGTTAGGTTGCGCCGGAGATTTCTTTGAACGGGCTCCGGCGCCGCGGACCCCGATGCCCGAGCACATAGTTCACATATTGCCCGAGCAAGTCGCCAGCCAGATTGCGGCGGGCGAAGTCGTCGAGCGGCCGGCCTCTGCCGTCAAGGAGCTGATCGAGAACTCCCTCGACGCGGGCGCTCGCTCGGTAAGTGTCGAGATCCTGGGCGGCGGCTCGGCGCTGATCGCGGTCGCCGACGACGGCTCCGGCATGACGCGCGCCGATGCGATCCTTTCGCTCCGGCGTCATGCAACTTCCAAGATTCGAAGCGCCGCCGACTTGAGCGCGATTCGCACGCTCGGGTTTCGCGGCGAGGCGCTCGCCTCGATCGCCAGCGTGTCGCATCTTCGGATGCAAACGCGTCGCGCCGCCGACGATCACGGCGTCGAGGTCGCAGCCGAGGCCGGCAACATCGAGGATACGCGGACGTGCGCGATGGCGGCGGGAACCCGAATCGAAGTCCGCCAGCTATTCTTCAACACCCCGGCGCGGCGCAAGTTCTTGAAGACACTGGCGACCGAGCAGGGCGCCATCGCCGAGGCCTTTCAGCGCATCGCGCTTGCCAGTCATCACATCGCGTTTCGCCTGACCGCCGACGGTCGCGCGATCTTCGATTTGCCGCGCGCCAACTCGGCGCTCGAACGATTCCGCCAGGTGTTCGGTCCCAAGATCGCGTCCCGGATGCTTGCGTTCGACCTCGATCGCCCCGGGATTCGCGCGCAAGGACTTGCTGCAACCAGCCAGGAGTCGTTTGCCACCGGCCGGATGATCTTCACCTTCGTCAACGGCCGCTCGGTTCGCGATCGAATGTTGATTCACGCAATCGAGCAAGCCTACCAGACGCTGATCCCGCGCGGTCGCCATCCGGCGGCGTTGCTGTTCGTCGATATGCGGCACGAAGATGTTGACGTGAACGTGCATCCGATGAAGACCGAGGTGCGATTTCGCAATGGCGGCGCGGTTTTCGACGTCGTTTATCACGCGATCCGCGACCGATTGGCGGATCAGACCGAAAATGCGCCCGTCGCAACTTTAGTTGACACGTCGGCGGCGGCCTCCGAAGCGCCGACGCCTTCCACCGATGACGCCGCGATGGGACTCATCACGACGGCGTCGATGGGCGACGATGCTCGCGCGGGCCAATCGGCCGCCGCCTCCGGCGATTCGGTTCCGAATCCGCGCGGCGACGCGCCGCTGCGGCTGGTGCCCGATGCGCCCAATCAGGCGGCGTTTCAGCGCCCGCTCAGCCTCGCCTACGATCGCGATGCGCGCGGCGGCGACGCGGCGGTGGCGCCGCATCCACCGGCGCCAATCCCGATGTACTCGAAACTCAGGGTGATCGGACAAATCTTCGCGGGGTACATCGCGCTCGAGACCGAGGAGGGGTTGCTCCTGATCGATCAGCACGCGGCGCACGAGCGCGTTACATTCGAAAAGCTGCGCCGCGAACTCCGCGACGGTGGAATTCGCACGCAGGCGATGCTCGCGCCGGTGTCGGTCGAGCTGAATCCCGCGCGCGCGTCGCAGGTTCATGGCGCGTTAAGCGAGCTTCGCGCGATGGGCTTCGATGTCGAGCCGTTCGGGCCGACGACGCTGCTGCTCAAGGGTGCGCCGGCGGTGTTCGGGCCGGAAGGCGGCGCGAAACTGCTTGCCGACATGATTGAGAGTATGGGCGATGGCGGCTTTCGCGGCGGCGGCGAGGCCGCGTTCGAGAATTGGCTCAAGCAACTCGCGTGTCACGGCTCGGTTCGAGTCGGGCGAGTGCTCGAGCTGGCGGAAATCCATTCGCTGCTGGCGGAACTGGATCGCACCGAGTTCAAGACCAACTGCCCGCACGGGCGCCCGGTGCATATTCAGTTCGGGCGCGGACAAATCGAACGAATGTTTCGCCGATGAGTGTCTTGCCGGAAACAACGGCGGCGGGAGTCGCAGCGCGGACGCATCCGGCGCGGATACCGGTCGGCTTTATTGTCGGGCCGACCGGAGCGGGCAAGAGCGCGCTGGCGATGGAAGTGGCGGAGCGCTCGAACTGCGAAATAATCAACGCCGACTCGCGGCAGTTTTATCGCGGGATGGATCTCGGCACGGCGAAGCCGCCGGCGGAGGACCGCCGGCGCGTGCCGCATCATCTTATAGACGTGCGCAGTCCCGACGAGTCGCTCGACGTGGCGGAGTTCGCGCAAATTGCGCGCGCGGCTATCGAGGAGATCGCGGCGCGGGGGCGAAATCCACTGGTGGTCGGCGGCAGCGGGCTTTATTTGCGCGTGATCCGCGGCGGAATCTTTCGCGGGCCGGCCGCGTCGGCGGAAATTCGAGACCGATTGGCGAAAATCGCGGCACAGCGCGGCATCGCGCATCTGCATCGGCAGTTGCGCGAGATCGATCCCGAGGCGGCGAATCGAATCGGCGTCAACGACCTGTACAGAATCGTGCGCGCTATCGAAGTCTTTGAATTAACCGGCGAAAACATTTCGGCGCATCAGCGGCGCCATCGGTTCGCCGACAATGGCTACGACACTTTGACGGTGGGAGTCGAAGTCGAACGTAAAAAGCTCTACGAGGCGATCGACCGGCGCTTCGACGCGATGATCGCGGCCGGGCTGGTCGGGGAAGTGCGCGCGCTGATCGAGGCGGGATACTCGCCGGAAAAGCCGCCGCTGAGTACGATTGGGTACAAGCAGATCGCGTCGCATCTGCGCGGCGAGATCGCGCTGGCCGATGCGATAGCTCTGGCCAAGCAGGAATCGCGGCGGCTGGCCAAGCGCCAAATCACATGGTTTCGCCGCGAGCCGGAGATCGTGTGGCTTGACCCGGAGCGCCGCGCTCAGGATGCTTTTGCATTGTTCGAGAAATTTTTTTCTTTGCATGAGCAGGCGTGAACCAGATTGAAAGGCAATTCGAACGGACATAAGGCGCGCGGCGCGAAAAGTCGCGCGATTGACATCGCGACAGCCCAGCCGCCGGGGCCGGAGCCGCCGAGCGCGATCGAGCGGGTGCGCCTGGCGCGGCATCCCAGTCGGCCGCAGACGCTCGATTACATCGACTTGCTGATGCGCGACTTTATCGAGATACACGGGGACCGGCGCTTCGCCGACGACGCTGCGATCGTGGCGGGGCTCGCCTATTTCGGACGCCGGGCGGTCGCCGTCGTGGGTCATCAGCGGGGCCGCTCGACCACCGAGAGAATCAAGCGCAATTTCGGCAAGCCGCTGCCCGAGGGCTATCGCAAGGCGGCGCGAGTTTATGAGCTGGCAGAGCGGTTTGGGCTGCCGATAATCACGCTGATCGACACGCAGGGCGGTGAGTCCGGGGTTGGCGCGGAGGAGCGCGGGCAGATCGAGGCGATCGCGCGCAACCTCGATCTGATGGCGCGGCTGACTGTCCCCACCGTCGCGTGCGTGATAGGCGAGGGCGGCTCGGGAGGCGCGCTGGCGCTCGGAGTGGCCAACGTGGTGCTGATGCAGGAGAACGCGTGCTACTCGGTGATCACGCCGGAAGGATGCGCGGCGATTTTGTGGCGTGCGGGGGGCGAGGAGAATGTTGCGGCGGCGGCCGCGGCGTTGAAGTTGTCGGCGCCCGATTTGCTGGAGCTGGGATTGATCGACGAGATTGTGCCGGAGCCCGCCGGCGGAGCTCATACCGCGCCCGCCGAAGCGGCGCATCTGGTCGGTGCGGCGCTCGCGCGGCATCTGGAGCGCCTGGTCAAGCTGAAGCCGGGGGAGTTGCGCAAAGCGCGCGAGCGGAAGTTCGCCGCGATGGGATCGCGGTATCTGACACGCGTGAGCGCGGAGAGCGATCGTTCGATCGATTAGCAGGGGTGACCCCTGCACCCAATGCTAAGAAAAGATGCAGGCTGCGTCTGAATCGAATCGCGGGAGGTCGAGCATGGACACGCAGAGCAAGCACGCGAGAATCATTCCGGCAATGCGGTATCGAAATGCGCCGGCGGCCATCGAATGGCTGTGCAAGGCGTTCGGGTTTGAGAAACATCTCGTCGTACCCGGACAAGACGGCAGGATCGATCACGCCCAGCTTACCTTTGACAATGGAATGATCATGCTGTCGTCGGTCGGGGGCGGCACGTTCGGCCGCCTGATGAAACATCCGGACGAAATCGGAGGCGCCGAGACGCAATGCGCTTACGTCGTCGTCCCCGATTGCGACGCGCATTACGCGCGGGCCAAGGCCGCTGGCGCCACGATGCTGAGAGATGTCCAGGATGAGGACTATGGCGGCAGAGGCTATACCTGCCGTGATTTGGAGGGCCATATCTGGAGTTTTGGAAGCTACGATCCGTGGCAACCTAGCCGCTAACTCCTTCCCTCGGTGTTACAGACACGCGGGAAGGGTCCATTTATGACACAAAGAACGCGCCAGCGTCGCGCGCGTTAGCGGCGGGCGCGGCGTTCGCGCACGGCCTTTGCCACTCGCTCGCCGTAGTCGGGGTCTGCGCTGCGAAAATAGCCGATCGACCGTTCGATGATGCCGTCGCGGCTTACCTGGGCTAGCCCCGCCGCGATATTTGCGGCCAGCCGCTCCTTCGCCGCCTCGTCCATCACGCGGTAGAGCGCGCCCGCCTGGACGAAGTCGTTGTCCTCCCGATGACGCTCCTGCGCCTGCGCGCCCGTGAAGCCATTCACCTCGATCGGCGCCCAAAGCGGCTGGTTACTTTGCACGGGGCCGTCGAAGCTGTTCGGCTCGTAATTTTTCGCGCGCCCACTGTTGCCGTCAAACCGCATCGAGCCGTCGCGCAAGTAGTTAGCCGCCTTGGCCGCGTGCGGACAGTTGATCGGCAACTGCGTGTGGTTGGCGCCCAGGCGATAACGATGGGTATCGCCGTACGCGAAAAGACGTCCCTGCAGCATCTTGTCCGGCGAAGGTCCGATGCCCGGCACGAAATTGGCCGGATTGAACGCCGCCTGTTCCACCTCGGCGAAATAGTTCTCGGGATTTCGATTGAGGACCATCTTACCTACCGGAATCAACGGGTAGTCCTTGTACGGCCAGACCTTGGTCAGGTCGAACGGATTGAAGCGATAAGCGGCGGCGTCCGCGACCGGCATGATCTGCATCTTGAGCGTCCATGACGGATACTCGCCGCGTTCGATCGCTCTGAGCAGATCGCGCTGATGGTGGTCGGCGTCCTGGCCGGCGATGCGCGCGGCCTCCTCGGAGGTCAGGCACTTTATGCCCTGGTCGGTCTTGAAATGATACTTGACCCAGAAGAGCTCGCCCCGCGAATTCATCCACTGGTAGGTGTGCGAGCTGAAGCCGTCCATGTGCCGATAGCTGGCCGGGATGCCACGGTCGCCGAACAGCCATGTGAATTGATGCGTGGCCTCGGGGCTGAGCGAGAAGAAATCCCAGACGTTATCCGGCTCTTGGATGTTGGTGTATGGGTCGCGCTTCTGGGAGTGGATGAAGTCGGGGAACTTGAGCGGATCGCGAAGGAAAAAGACCGGCGTGTTGTTGCCGACGAGGTCATAGTTGCCCTCCTCGGTGTAAAACTTGATCGCGAAGCCGCGCGGATCGCGCGCCGTATCGGCCGAGCCCTTCTCGCCGGCCACGGTCGAGAGGCGGATGAAGACCTCGGTGCGTTTGCCCGCGGGCTGGAGAAATTTCGCCTTGGTCCATCGCGATACGTCCGCGGTGACCTCGAAATAACCGTGAGCCCCCGAACCCTTGGCGTGGACCACGCGTTCGGGGATGCGTTCGCGGTCGAAGTGGGCGAGCTTTTCGATCAGTTGATTGTCTTCCAGCAGGACAGGACCGCCCGAGCCCGCGGTTCGTGAATTTTGATTGTCGGCTACAGGAGCGCCGCTTTCGGTCGTCAGCAGGTTGCGCGAATTCGTCGGCATTGTTTGTCCTTTTCTGTCTTTAACATGTTCCGGCTAATATATCGGTGCATCAGGTATTAGATTCTCTCATATCGCGCCGTGAAGCAACGCGCTCAAGGCGGGGCCGCATCGACTCAGAAACGGCGCGAGCTACTGGGAGCCGCAGAGGGTTCCGTTGATGTCGCATTGGGGCTTGATGCCGCGATCGCGCTGCTGTTGGTCCAGTGCAAAGATCGCCTTATTGGTCTTCGCGCTCGGGTCGCATTCGCATAGCTGGCTCGCGCAGCAACTACATTGAGCGGCAGTTTCGGCTTTGACTATTTCCGAAATGTCGCATCCCGCCAGCCCCGAGCATGCGGTGCTCACCAAGTCCCTGTCGTTGCATTCGTCAGTGCATAGCGTGGCGTCGCAGGTGAAACCCGCCTGAGCCCCTTTCGGTTGCAGGCAACTGTGGTACTCGTCGCAGACCTTGGCGCAGTCAACGCCGCTGTCGGGCGGCAGTATCGTGACGCCGGGCACATACAGCGGGCATCCGAGTCCGCCGGGCGCGTCCGGCAGGCATGCTCCCGGACTGGGAACGGCGGCAGGAGCAGCATCGCGCGCATCCGCGGCGAGGGCGGGCGTGACGGGCGTGGCCGTTGGCGTCGCGGCGGGCGCATAAGCGGCCGACCATACGAGGTCATCGCCGAGCGTGCACGCCTGGTCATTCTGGCCGACCTGATAAGGACCGTTGAAGACCGGACAAGAGCATTTGACAATCCCCGCCTGGCCAGTTGTGAAACACGGCGCCGTCATGCATCCGGCGTACGGCGCATTCGAGCAATTGGTCTGGCCGATTCCGTTCTCGGGGACACAATCGAAGCTGAAGGTGGAGTATATGCTCGACCCGGGAATCAAATTCCCCTGATTGACGTTCGCGCATACCGGGGCCGAGTTGAGCGTCGCGCAGAGGCTGCCGTCGGCGCCGCATTGAGCGATGGTGTTCTCATATACCGCGTGGTTCAGGATGGCGTTGATGTCCACGAAGTACACGCCGTAGGGAATGTCGAAGCATTGGCAGTTGGCGTAGTTGCCGTCGGCGGTCAATGTGCAGGACAGGTCTTCGGAACCGGAGCTTGGTCCCGAGTAATAGCAGAGCGCGAAGGGTCCCCCTCTGCACGGCACGAAATTGCTCGACGCCAGAGTGATGTCGGCGTAGGCGGGGCCGAAGCTGGTCGTCCAGTTGGAGGGGTTGCTCCAGAACGCATGCGAATTGGGGACAAAGTGAACGATTCCCGGTGCCGTTGCCGGCGTTGCCTGCGATCCTCCGCTGCCGTTGCATCCCGCCGCCGGGATCATCACAAGTACAAGGAGAAGAGCTGGGGAATAACGTTTCATGCATCAGATAGTTTGCAATCGGCAACTACGAGTCAAGGCAGGGGTGACCCCTGCGCCCAATGTTAAGACCGCGCTCCGTTGTCGCGCGCGGCCCCTGCCGCGGGCGCGGGTGAGCCCTGCACCCAGTGAAAAGTGAAAAGTGAAAAGTGAAGATGCGGGCTTCGCCCTGTTAGAAGGGTAAGGGGGAAGAGGTTGTTCTCCGTCCGAGATACCTCGCCCGTTCAGTTACGGGAGAGGTAAAAAGTGGGGGTCCTCGGCTTCGCGCGGGATGACGGCGAGGAGGGATGGGACGCGAGAGGAACTTGGAATTCGGACCCTCACCCGACGCTCGACGACTCGCGTCGGCCTCTCGCTGTCAGGGCGAGGCAAGAATTCACAGAATAGCCAGCAAAGTTCAGGGCCGAGCAGTTCAGCCTTACGTGATGTCACAGACTGGGCCAAAATCCACCAGCGCTACGTCGAGGAGAGAATGTGTCTAATGCCCGTTAGACTACTGCCTGTGTCGATCCTGCTACCATTCTGGTAGGGTTGTGCCAGCGCTGGCACGCTGGGTGGCAGGCACGCTTGGAAACCGCTAAAATCAGAGATTGGGTTGGCTTGACACCGCCAACGGTATTTATGATATGTTGCGCCAACGTCACTATAACGCCGGTGACGGGTACTAACGGTTACGCCGCTTTCAGCCAGACTAGGAAGGAAATTCCATCATGGAGCGTGTACGCGCCCCTGCGGTTTTAGGTAAGAGAGTTCTGAGCACAAGCACGATGATTCTGCTGGCCGCAGCCATCGCGACGTTCGCGTGGTCAGGCATGGCGGCGGCAGAGTCCGAAGAGGCCGGGACGGAGTTGCAGAATTATTTCAGCAACGCCAACACCACCGGCGGACAGGCCTACGTCAATATCATTGCTCCCCTCGAGGGAGATCCAACGGCCACGGCCCCCTACGCGATAGCGGGCGAAACTTGCGCGATGATCTACGTCTTCAATACCGAGCAGGCGATGCAGGCCTGCTGCGGATGCCCGCAGAATTATTTCAGCAACGCCAACGGAGGGTATGGACCTTCAACCCTTACGTCATAAAATTATGCTCACAACTGAAATCGCCTATCTTGGTCCTCAAGGGACGTTCGCTCATTTGGTGGCCGAAAAACGTTACCGAGGACGGACCCTGATTCCTCAAAACTCGATCGATGATGTGTTCCGATACGTCCAAGCTGATCCTGGGCGAAAGGGAATTGTCCCCATTGAGAACTCTTCCGGAGGAACGATTTACGAGACCGTTGATCACCTCATAGATCGGTCGTGCACTCTGTCCATTCAGGAGGAGTTGTCGATTAAGGTCAGGCTTGCCCTGCTCGGCCACAAACGAGAGAGCGTTCGGGTTTTGTATTCTCACTTCGCGCCTTTTCATCACTGCGACGGATGGATCAAGGAAAACTTCCCGGATGTGGAGCGTCGAGAAACAAAAAGCACAGCAGAAGCCGCAAAGCTTGCCTCATCCGAGAATAATGCCGCCGCCCTCGGGACGCGCGATGCTGCGCATGTGTACAATTTGGATATCCTGCATTTTCCAGTAACCGAAGATGTACCTAACGTCACTCAATTCTTCTCGTTGGGGCATAAGACAGTCGATCCGCGATTGTGCAAAAAAACAAGTATTGTTGCATCACTGCGCAACGCCCCTGGTAGCCTGGTCGCGTTTTTAGAACCGTTCTCCAAGGCGGGCGTCAACCTCACAAGGATCGTGTCTCGTCCAGTTGCCGGGCATCCGAACACGTATGTTTTTTTTGTGGACATTGCGGGCACCGTGAACGATCCGACTATAAAACGGGCACTTACTTCCGCTGGCAAGGTATCACGGTATATCCGGGTTGTCGGGACATATCCGATTCATCCCAGCTACACGTCATAATTTCTGGTAGCGCTATCACGAGGTGCAAAAGCGCTTTGTCCTCCTCTTCGGGCGGGGCGTTGCCGCGAACGAGCGCGCGGGGAGCCAGTGCCGCATCGAATTCGCTCACACAGTAGCGCCGCGTGAAATAGGTCTCGTCGGCAAAGACGACCACAACATTCGCGGCTAGCAGCGCCTCGGCAATTTCGGTGGGAAATTGATCGAGGGGTTCAATGTCATTCAGATCCAAAAAGGCTGGCACACCGGCCCCGTAGAGTTCCCCGTGCAACGCCTCGGCATAGACTCGGCTCGTCTTGCGCGCGTATGAGATGAAGATAGGATGATCGGCCATGGAACCCCCCGGGCGGCGTCGGCCTCTCCCTGTCAGGGCGAGGCAGGTAAAGAATGCGGACGCGGAATCCTGAATCGCGCGGCAGGGGTGACCCCTGGCCGTGGCGACGGCAGCGCAGTATTAAGCCGTTGGCAGGGGCCGCGCCCGCCAACGGCGGGCGGCCTTAACACTGGGTGCAGGGGTCACCCCTGTGCGTTGAAAAGGGGCGGGCAGTAGGGTAGCCATTCTGGTTCGATGTCGTCACGGACAGCCAGGAAGCCGACCGCGGCCGGCGCCGCCGCGGAGCCGCCGTCCATAGAGACTCTGCGCGCGCGGATGGACGAGATAAACCTCAAGATCCTGCGGCTGGTGTCGTTGCGGGCCAGCCTCGCGGTGGAGATCGGCCGGCTCAAGCACAATAACGGCGGCGAGGTTTATCAGCCGGTGCGCGAGCTCGCGATTATCGAAAAGATGATCGCCGAAAACCAGGGGCCGCTCACCGACGAGCAGGTCAAGCGAATTTATGTCGAGATAATTTCGGCCTGCCGCGCGCTCGAGCACGAGCCGCGGGTGGCCTTCCTCGGCCCGGAGCATACCTACTCGCACGAGGCGGCGCGGATGCGGTTTGGATCGAGCGTGGAGCTGATGCCGCTGGAGTCGTTCGCGGCGGTGTTCCAGGCGATCGAGAACGGACGCGCGGATTTCGGCGTGGTGCCGGTGGAGAACTCGACCGAAGGATCGGTGACGCTGACGCTCGATCTGCTGATCGACACGGCGCTGGTGATAATCGGCGAAATCCTGCTGCCGGTGCGGCCCTCAATAATGTCGCTCAGCGGCAAGCGCGAAGCAGTAACCAGGATAATTGCGCATCAGCAGTTGCTCGCGCAGTGCCGCGGCTACCTGAGCGCGAATTTCCCCAATTGCGAGACCGAGGCGGTCGCGTCGAACGGGCTGGCGGCCCAGCGCGCGGCGGCTGACGGGTCGCTCGCGGCGATCGCGTCGGCGGCGGCGGGCGAGGCGTACGGGCTCAGGACGATTGCGTCGAACGTGCAGGACCTTGCGACCAACATGACGCGATTTATCGTGATGGGGACGCGGCCGGTGGAGCGGTCGGGGCCGGGGCGTGCGGACAAGACGACGCTGCTGTTCGCGGTTGCGGACCGGGTGGGCACGCTCAACCAGGCGCTGAACCTGTTTGCGCGCAACGCGATCAATATATCGAAGATCGAATCGCGTCCGATCCGGGCGCGGCCGTGGGAGTACCTGTTCTTCGTTGACGTCATGGGGCATCGTGACGACCCCAAGCTGGCCCGCGCGATCAAGTCGCTGGAGCGCAAGGCCCTATTCTTGAAGGTCTTAGGATCGTATCCTGAAGGCAGGTCGGCCGCTGCCTGAGCCGGGCAGCCGGGAAAGCGCTTTTACTTTTTCACTTTCCAATCTTTTCACCGCCGTTCACCTACTTTGATAAAAGCTCAAGATCTCGTACATCCATCGGTCGCCGCGCTTGCTCCTTACGAGCCGGGCAAGCCGATTGAGGAGCTGCAACGCGAACTCGGAATCGACGATCCGGTAAAGCTGGCGTCGAACGAGAATCCGCTGGGGCCGTCGCCGCGCGCGATAGAGGCGATCAAGGCGGCGCTGCCGGAGCTGAATCGCTATCCCGACGGCGCGAGCTACGAGCTGCGGCGCAAAATCGCGGCGTATCACAAGATTGGAGTGGAGCGGGTATTCGCGGCGTCGGGATCGGTCGAGGTGCTCAACCTGCTCGCGTTTCTTTATCTGCGGCCGGGACTGAACTCGGTTTACTCGGAGCATTCGTTCGCTATTTATCCGCTGGCGACGGCGGCCGCCGGCGGGGCGCATCGCGTGGCCAGGACCATCGACGGATTCTCGCACGACCTCGAGGCGATGGCGGCGGCGATCGACGGCAACACGCGAATAGTTTTTCTCGGCAATCCGAACAATCCGACCGGCACGATTTACCGGCGCGCGGAATGGAAGCGGTTTTTGGAGCGCGTTCCGGAAAACGTGGTGATCGTCGCCGACGAGGCGTACTTCGAATTCGTGCGCGACCCGCATTATCCCGACTCGATGGAGAACCACGACGATCACCGGCTGATAATCACGCTCCGGACGTTCTCGAAAATTTTCGGGCTGGCGGGAATCCGGGTCGGATACGCGGTGGCGCGGCCCGACATGATCCAGATGTTGCATAACGTGCGCCAGCCGTTCAACGTGACGTCGCTTGCGCAGGTGGCGGCGATCGCGGGGATGGACGACCGGGCGCATATCGCCAGAACGCTGCAAGTCAACGCGGAGGGGATGGATTACCTGGAGGGCGAGTTTCGGCGGCTCAAGGCGCCGTTCGTGCCGAGTCACGCGAATTTCTTCCTGGTCGAGGTGGGAGACGGGCGCGCAGTGTACGAAAAGCTGCTGCGCAAGGGCGTGATCGTGCGCGCGATGAATGGTTACGGGTATCCGCGCCACGTGCGAATCAGCGTTGGGCTGCCGGAGGAGAATCGGCGGCTGGTGGCGGCGCTCGGCGAAGTGATGGGCGGGCAGTCGTGAAGAATCTAAATCCAGACTGGATCGCGCGTGCGTTGATTGTCGCCATGTTCGCGGCCGCGATATGGTCGTGGCCGACGGCGCCGGCGCGGATTCCGATCCACTGGAGCCTCGCGGGGCAGATCGACGGCTACGGGTCGAAATTCGTCGGGCTGCTGCTGACGCCGATCGTCGCGCTGGCGGGGTACGCGCTTATCGGGCTGACGGCGGTGGTCCGGCCCGGGCAATTCGAAGGGCGGGTGATGAGTGCGCTATCGTGGTTCAGGCTCGCGTATGTGATCGTGATGGCGGGAGCCTTCGGCGTGATCGTCGCCGATGCTCGCGGCGCGAATCTCAACATGAATTACGTAATGCTTCCCGTGCTCGCACTTATGATGATCGCGAGCGCCAACCTGCTGGTGCAATTGAGCCGGCTCAAAATGTCGAAGACGGCGCCGCCGGGCGGCGGAGTCCAAGCGTGATGGCGCAGCTATTTCGGCAAATGACCGTGTGCGGAGTGGGCCTGATTGGAGGCTCGCTCGCGTCGATCGCGCGGCACGCGGGCCTGGTGGGCAAAGTGGTCGGGCTGGGACGGACGCAGGCGAACCTGGACGTTGCGGTCGAGCGCGGGATGATCGACGTCGCGAGCAGGGACCCGGTCGAGGCGGCGCGCGGTGCGGACCTGATCGTGCTGGCGGTGCCGATACTGACGATGCGATCGACGCTGGAAAAAATGATCGAACACACGGCGCCGGACGCGGTGGTGACCGACGTCGGCAGCGTGAAGGGATACGTGGTGCGCGAGCTGGAGCCGCTGATCACGGGAAAGAGATCGCTCGTCGCGGCGCATCCGGTGGCCGGCAAGGAAACGACGGGCGCGGCGGCGGCGGACCCGGCACTGTTCAGGGACCGGCGCGTGATAATCACGCCGTCGGCGAAGAGCACGCCCGCGGCGATCGAAAAAATCGAGCAGCTATGGGACGAGACCGGCGCGTGCGTCGAGATGATGGACGCTCGGACGCACGACGAGATCCTTGCGCGCTCGAGTCATCTGCCGCAGATAGTATCGAGCGTGCTGGCGGCCTCGCTGGCGGGCGAGAAGGTCGGGGACAAGCTGGCGGCGGAATACGGCGCGGGGGGACTGCGCGATACGACGCGGCTGGCGGGGTCGTCGTGGGAAGTATGGCGCGACATTTTTGTGACGAATCGCGAGGCGATCGCGGCGGCGCTGAAACTCTACGGCGGGACGTTCGCGGAGTTTGAGGCTCTGGTCGAGGCCGGCGACATGGAAGGAGTCGAGAAGATTTTCAATCGCGGCAGGGCGATGCGGGAAGAGATCAGGTGAATCCGAAGCGGCCAATAATTGCGATCGACGGGCCGGTCGGAGCGGGAAAATCCGTGGCGGCGCGCGCGCTCGCGCGCGAGCTTGGGTTCTCGTACCTGAACACGGGCGCGATGTATCGCGCGGTCGCTTTAGCGGCGCGCGCGGCGGGAGTCGGCCCGGACGACGCAAACGTCGAAGCGCTTCTCAGGCCGGTGCTGGTGGCGATAAAGATCAAGTTCGATGGCGACAAGATAATGCTCAACGGCCGCGACGTGAGCGCGTCGGTAGGCGAGCCGGAAATCGGCGACCTGGCGTCGCGGTTCTCGGCGCTCGGCGCGGTGCGCGCGCGGATGCGCGAGTTGCAGCGCGCGGCGGGTGCGGACGGGGCAGTGGTGATGGAAGGACGCGATATCGGCACGGCGATCTTTCCCGACGCCGAGTTCAAGTTCTTTCTCGATGCGGACGTGAAGACGCGAGCGCATCGCAGATTTGAAGAACTCAAGGGCAAGGGCGCGTCGATCACGGAGCCTGAAGTGCTCGAACAGCTGCTCGAGCGCGACCGCCGCGACCGCGGGCGCGAGCTGGCGCCGCTCAAGCGCGCGGACGATGCGATGCTGATCGATTCAACGAAACTTTCAATCGACGCGGTGGTCGCGGCGATGAAGGCGCAGATTAACGCTCGAATCAACGCCGGCAAGGACTTGAAACGAGCGTAGCCCGGTTGTAAGGATTGCACAGCCCCGAAGTCCCGGAAGGTCCCACTAAATGGAGAAAGCGTTGCCTGAACAGATGAGCGGAGGAGAAAATGACTTTGAGTCGTTGATGGAAGAGAGTTTAAAGGCTCCCCGTCCCGGCGATGTGCTGGTTGGAAGAGTGCTTCTGATCACGCGCGACAGCGTCATCATCGACATCAACTACAAGTGCGAAGGGCAGGTCCCCCTCGCCGAATTCCTTGACCATGAGGGCCATCCGACGGTCAGGGAGGGCGACGAGGTTGACGTGTATTTCGAAGGCGCCGAGACCGAAAACGGCACGGTGATGCTTTCGCACGCGAAGGCCGAGAAGTTCAAAGTCTGGCGCGAACTCGACAAGGCGTTTCAGTCGGAGACGCCGGTCGAGGGCGTGGTGCTCGGCAAAGTCAAAGGCGGACTGAAAGTCGATATCGGGGTGCCGGCGTTCCTGCCGGGATCGCATGTCGATATTCGTCCGGCGCGCAATCTGGACAGATACGTGGGACAGCGCGGCCGCTTCCGAATCCTGAAGTTCAATCGCGCGCGCGGCAACGTGGTGGTCTCGCGGCGCAGCGTGCTCGAGCGCGAGCGCGCATCGCTCAAGGAACAGACGCTCAAGGTGCTCGAAGAGGGCGTGATCCTCGAAGGCACCGTGAAGAATATTACCGACTACGGCGCGTTCATCGACTTGGGCGGAATCGACGGGCTGCTGCATATCACGGACATGGCATGGGGCCGATTGCAGCATCCGTCGGAAGTATTGAAGGTCGGGGACAAGGTCAAGGTCGTCGTACTGAAATACGACGCCGAACGCGAGCGGGTGTCGCTGGGAATGAAGCAGATCATGCCCGACCCGTGGACCAAGGTGGCGGAAGCGTATCCGCCGGGCACGCGAATCAAGGGCAAGGTCGTCAGCGTGACCGACTACGGCGCGTTCGTGGAGATCGAAAAGGGCGTCGAGGGTTTGATCCACGTCTCGGAGATGAGCTGGAGCAAGCGTGCGGTTCATCCGTCGAAGGTCGTGAATTCAGGCGACCTAGTGGAAGTGCAGGTGCTCGGGGTTGACGAGGCGAATCGAAGAATTTCGCTCGGACTCAAGCAGACCGAGGCGAATCCGTGGGAAGAACTCGGGCAGAAGCATCCGATTGGCAGCCGGGTCAAGGGCAAGGTCAAGTCGATCACGGACTTTGGAGTGTTCGTCGAGATCGAGCCGGGGATCGACGGGCTCGTGCACATTTCGGACTTGTCGTGGACCAAGAAGATTCGGCATCCGAGCGAAGTGTGCAAGAAGGGCGACGAGCTGGAGGCGACGGTGCTCGGAATCGACGTCGAGAACGAGCGCGTGAGCCTGGGCGTCAAGCAGCTTTCGACCGACCCGTGGGATACGGTGGCGGAGCGTTACCCGCTGAACACGCGAATTCATGGCAAGGTCAGTTCGGTGGCGGACTTCGGCGTGTTCGTGGAGATCGAGGAAGGAATCGAAGGGCTGATCCATATCTCGCAGCTCAGCAACGAGCGAGTGGACAAGCCGTCGTCGCTGTACAAGGTCGATGACGAGCTGGAGGCGCTGGTCGTGCAAGTCGACCCGAAGGAGCGCCGGATAGGGCTGTCTATCAAGGCGCTCAAGCAGCACGAAGAGCGCGAGGAAATGCAGGCCTACCTCAAGCGCGAGCATGAGGCGGCGCGGTTCTCGATGGAAGATATCCTGAACGAGGAGCTCAAGCTCGATCGCGATGACGGCGAACGGCGCGCGGCGCGCGGCGGCAAAAACAGCTAGGCGGGGAGCGGCTTCGATCAGAGCGTGGCGCGGACGGCGGCGAGATCGATGACCAAGCGGGAAATCATCCAGGAACTACTGGCGCGCCGGCAGAAGTTTACGCATCGCGAGTCAGAGACGATCGTGAATGCGATGTTCGACGCGATGGCCAACTCGCTGACGCGCGGCGAGCGGATCGAAATCCGCGGCTTCGGCAGTTTCGCGGTGAAGCAGCGTCGCGCGCGGCAAGGCCGCAATCCCAAGACCGGACAGTTGGTCAGAGTTGACGCCAAGCAGATTCCGTTCTTCCGGGCGGGCAAGGAACTCCGAATCGAAGTTAATGGCGCCGAAGAAGCGGGTCGCTAAGCGGCGCGACGCGGCGGAGGCTTCCGCGGCAGGTCTGCGGCTGTGGGCGCCGTGGCGGTACGAGTATCTGCGCAGCATCCGCTCCGACCACCAGGCGTGCATCTTCTGTTTCGGCAAGCTGTCCGAGGCTGAACGACGAGAACGCCTGGTTCTGTTCGAGAATCGCGACGTGCTCGTGATGCTCAACAAATATCCCTACAACAACGGACATATCATGGTGGCGCCGCGAAGCCATGTCGCGTCGCCGGAGTTGCTGGCGCGAGCGGATCGAGCGGCGCTTGGCGACGCGGTTGCGGCGTCGATAAAGGCGATGCGCGCGAGTCTGCATCCGGCGGGGTTTAACGTCGGCGCCAACCTGGGCCTGGCCGCGGGGGCGGGATTCGCCGAGCACATGCATTGGCATATCGTTCCGCGCTGGGCCGGCGACAACAATTTTATGCCGGTGCTTGCCTCGACGCGTGTGCTATCACAGAGTTTGGAAGACGGTTATGGACAATTGCGCCCGATTTTCAAAAATCTCGGCGCTGAATTATCTTAAGACCCAGTAATCAACCTGCGGGATTCGCGATGAATGAAAGACTGCTGAAAATCCGGACGCTGGGCGAACTCAAGAGCGCGGGCTACCAGACCATGCCGGTGCGGATGGAGATGCGCAAGAATTTGCTCGAGCGGCTGCGCAGCAAGGAGCAAATCCTGCCGGGGATCGTGGGCTATGAAGAGACGGTAATTCCGGAGATCGAGAACGGCGTGCTCGCGGGACATCATATGATTTTTCTCGGCGAGCGCGGGCAGGCGAAGTCGCGAATAATAAGATCGCTGGTCGGATTGCTGGACGAATATGTGCCGGTGGTCGCGGGATGCGAAATCAGCGACGATCCGTATTCGCCGATATGCCGCCGATGCGTGAAGCTGAAGGAAGAAAAAGGCGACGCGCTCGAGATTGGATGGATCGGACGCGACAGCCGATACGCGGAGAAGCTCGCGACGCCCGACGTTTCGGTGGCGGACCTAATCGGAGAGATCGATCCGATCAAAGTGGCCGAGGGGCGCTACCTGGCCGACGAGGAAACGATCCATTACGGACTGATCCCGCGCACCAATCGCGGCATCTTCGCCATCAACGAGCTGCCCGACCTGACTGAGAAAGTGCAAGTCGGACTGTTCAACCTGATGGAAGAGAAGGACGTCCAGATCAAGGGCTACAAGATTCGGCTGGCGGTCGATGTGGTGTTCGTGGCGAGCGCGAATCCGGAGGACTACACATCGCGCGGGCGAATTATCACGCCGCTCAAGGATCGTTTCGACGTCCAGATTCGCACCCATTATCCGAAGACGATCGAGCACGAGATAGCGATCATGGAGCAGGAAGCGGCGCATCTGCCGCGCACGGGCGTGGAGGTGCGGATTCCGCAGTTCATGAAGGACATCCTGGCGCAGATTACGTTCGAGGCGAGGGCGTCGAACGAGATCAACCAATCGTCGGGGGTGTCGGTGCGCGTTACGATCAACAATTTCGAATCGGCGATTTCCAACGCGGAGAAGCGCGCGGTGCGAAACGCGGAGAACGAGATCGTGCCGCGGATTTCGGATTTGCATTCGCTGTACGCGTCGACAGCCGGGAAGATCGAGCTCGAGTACGTCGGCGAAGACAAGAAGGAAGACGATTTGATCGAGCGGCTGATCAACCGCGCGGTGCTGAAGGTTTTCGACAGGTATTTGAAGCTCGACGACTTGAAGAAGGTCTCGAGCTACTTCGAGCAGGGCTGGGGGGTCGAGGTTTCGGACAGCGCGCCGTCGTCGGAATACATGGAGCCGCTGCGCGAAGTGACGGGACTGCGCGAAGTGATCGCGCTGCTGGGACCGTTCGAGACGCCGGGGCTGATGGCGGCGGCGAGCGAGTTTATTTTCGAGGGCCTGCATCTGCATCAGAAGCTCAACAAGGATCGCCAGGGCGGGCGCTTCGCCTATCACGCATGACGCGCAGGGAATTGAGCACGGTCAGCACCCGCTACACGCAGTGGGACGGGACGCAGCGGCTCAAGCTCGACGCCGACAAGGTGTTCGAGAAGCTGGCGGAGTATCTGTCGTTCACCGACGACGTGCGCCAGGCGATGGACTGGATGATGCGGCAGGGAATGGAATTTGACGGCGTGCGGGTGATGGGGCTGGAGGAGTTTATCGAGCAACTGCGGCAGGAGATGCGCCAGCGCTATCGCGACTTCAACCTGAAGAACGCGCTCTCCGAGATGGAGCAGAAGCTCGAGGACATTTTGAATCGCGAGCGGGCCAAGCTGGAATCGCTCAAAGGGCAAAAGCCCGGCGTCGAGGAAAAACAGCGCGAGTTGTCGCGCATGCCGCGGCGGCTGTCGGAGGCGATGCGCAAGCTGGAGAGCCACGAATTCGAGGACGCGCAGGCGAAGGCGGACTTCGACGCGCTGCTCGAGGAATATGAAAATATCCGCGACCTCGAGAATTTCCGCGATCGCAATCAGCACATGTTCCACGGTCCGAAGAGTCTCGGCTATGACGACGCGCTCCGGTTGATGCGCGAAATGGAGCGGATGCGCCAGCTCGAACAGGACCTGATGTCGGGCAACTTCGACACGATCTCGATGGAAGACCTGCAGCAGATTTTAGGCCAGCAGGCCGGCAAAGATTTTCAAAATCTCAGGCAGGTGATGGTGCTGCTGACGCAGTCGGGCTACATGGCGCCGAAGGGCGATCATTTCCAGCTCTCGCCCAGGGGCGTGCGGCGAATCGGGCAACTGGCGCTGCGCGACATTTACCAGAACCTGTTGAAGGACCGTTCGGGCGGCCACCTGACCGACCATCGCGGCGTCACCGAGATGCGTCCGGAGCAGACCAAGCCGTACGCGTTCGGCGATCCGCTGAATCTGAACCTGGTCGCGACGCTGAAGCATGCGCTGGCGCGCAAGGCGGGCGTTCCGCTGGAGCTGCGGCCGGAAGATTTCGAGATTTACGAAAGCGATTACGCCAGTTCCTCGTCGACGGTGCTGTGTCTGGACATGTCGTGGTCGATGAGCTGGGAAGGGCGATTTGCGGCGGCGAAGAAAGTCGCGATGGCGATGGAGACGCTGATTCGTTCGAAGTTCCCGCGCGACTTTTTTGCGATCGTCGGTTTTTATACGCGCGCGGTTGAGTTGAAGCTCAAGGATCTGGCCGAAGCGTCGTGGAACATGGGCGATCCGTTCACCAACCTGCAGGACGGGTTGCGGCTCGCTTCGGATTTGCTGGGGCGCCATCCGTCACGCAATCAGCACATCATCGTGATCACCGACGGGCAGCCGACCGCGTACTTCCTGAACAAGCGGCTGTACTGCGAATGGCCGCTGTCGTTCGGCGGCATCAGCATGCGCGCCGCGCAGGAGACGCTGAAGGAAGTCGAGCGGATCACGCGCCAGGGAATCACGATCAACACGTTCATGCTTGACGATTCGCCGAGTCTGCGCGCATTCGTGGACAAGATGACGCAGATCAATCGAGGCCGCGCGCTGTTCACCCGTCCCGACCGTCTCGGCGAATACATGCTGGTCGATTATCTTGCCAAGAAGCGCAAGCGTGTCTGACGATAGGTGGTGAGAGTGCCGATTCGCTTAGATGATGGTGGGAACGCGCTTACATTCGATATCATAGAGGTTGGCGCGCAACTCGATGGCTGGGTCGATATTGCGTGCAACCAGCACGCCTCTTACCGCGTCCGCCGACAGGCCATGAATTACAGCTAGCATATGTTTGTATTTGACAGCCTGAAGAAGGCCTGGCAAATCGTGGGGTCCAACGTCGACCTCTACTTCCACGACATAGAATCGTTTCTTCTCATCTAGAAACAAAACGTCCGCTCTATCATTGGTCGGAAAAGGATACTCGACCTGAATCAGGGTCAAGCGTTCGCCCAAGTGACGCAATGGATCTTGAGAGATGGCCATTTTGAGGCCTCTATGTATGGGTCCTTCCTCTCGTCCGCGATAAGCCGCGTATTCTTCATTTGCATCTGCAGCGGCCTTTCTAGCGAGAGATGACGGATCCAGTGGATCAAAATCTGAAACATCTCTTATCCAAGTACGTATCGTCCGAGCTCTTCGCGGAATGGTCGCTCCAGATGACGTCGACTTCTCTCGCAGAAATTGCGATACAACCACTTGGCTAAGTTCCTCAGGGCGTCGATCACGCAATAGCGACCTAATGATTGGCGTGTTCAACACAGCCTCTTTCAGGAGTCGTCTGCGGTCCTGCACACGGGTCGCTTCCATCAAGGCCTTTCCCGCGTCTGTAAACTGGACTGTTCCACCGCCTATCACAGCTAGACCGAGTATTCTTGCGGCATGCTCGTAGTAATCGACTTGGCGCCGGACAATTCCTAACTCTTTCGCAATTTTCTCTTTGTTCTGCGATTCGTCATTCCACAGTACTGCGAGGAGCTTGACGACCAGATCAAGGGTGTCGGCCTGCGGCACGTCAAGCGATGAAATCTTCATACGGTTGGATCCTATTGGCTATTGTTTGCTGAGGATTACAACTTCGTCTACGACCCCTCTCTTCGCACCGTTGCAATTTATGGCGCGGCGCGCTTTGACTTTTTCGATTTGGAAGTCTCGATACAGCACGCGGATTCGACGCGTATCGCTGTTGCTCAGCATCACGGAGCTTCCTCTGGCGGCAAGTTTCGCGAAGGTGACCGAGAGCCTCTGCTGATCATCTACTCCAAAGACATTTCCTCTGGTGCGCTGAGACATAGGATTGCGCATGGCGTAGCCGGTAAAGCTGGCAGTTCCGGACACTGGGTAATACGGAGGATCGAAATAGACAAAATCGGCCGACGAGACATGGCTTTCGATTTCAGCAAAGTCGCACTGAAGAAAAGTTGTCTGTTGCAGCGAATCGCTCGCAGCGCGAAGGCTCTCTTCGTCAAAGATCCGGGGCTTTACATACGAACCGATCGGGACGTTGAACTGACCTTCCGAATTAACCCGATACAAGCCATTGAAACACGTTTTGTTGAGATAAATCAGACGGGCAGCGCGTTCGACATCTCCCAATTCCCCGGGCTTCTGTTGCCGAACGTGGTAATAGTGCTCCTTTCCGTGCGATTGCTGGTGCTCCTGTAGTAACGGGAGCAGTTGCTCCAACTTATCTCGCACGATGATATAGGCATTCACTAGTTCCGGGTTGGAATCAGCGAGAATGGCGGGGAAAAAACCGCGCGTCCTACGGAGATGAAAGAAGAGTGCGCCGCTTCCGACGAACGGCTCTGCGTAGGCGTTGAAGTCGTCAGGCAGGAATCTCTCAAGTTGAGACAGGAGTTGCGTCTTGCCTCCTGCCCATTTGAGGAATGGAGCACCCTCATCGAGATCGGACGCAAAGGGCGCCAGTTCAGGCTTCGCAATCAACGACCTTCCTCCCCGCTATCAGCCATGAACCGTTCGCAGTTAAAAAGCTAACACACAGTTTTATTCTTGAATAGTCCCGCCGCACTCGGCTATGAACAATCCTTCAGCGGCCGGCCGCCCGATGCATCTCGATCGAGGCGGGCATAGTCCAGGTTGCGCCGATTTGACGTATCACGATTCGATCCTGCTGGCTGCCGGCGGCGGCGATTAGTCGTTGCAGCGGTTCTTGCATCGGCTCCTTCGACAGCCTGAACGTGCCCCAGTGAATGGGAATGAGGTAGCGGGCGCGCGTCTGCTGGAACATCGCCCAGACCTGTTCGGGGTTTGCATGATTGTAGATCCACGGGTCGTAGGCGCCGATCGAGAAGGCCGCCACGTCGGGCGGCGTCGATGCGAGGCTCGCGAAGAGATCGGTCTGGGCGCTGTCGCAGGCGAGCAGCATCCGGCGGCCGTTTTTTTCCAGCACGTAACTGTTGAAGCCGTAGCCTTCGCCGAACGGAGGCCATCGCCGACCCCAGTGCCGCGCGCCCATCGCGCGGATGGTGAGTCCTTTGACAATGGTCGTCTCGCCCCACTTGAGTTCGCGGACATCGTTGAAGCCGAGCGGCGCGATCAGCTTCGCGCACTGATCGCATGCGACCACGACCGCGCTCTTGGGCAGAGCCTCGAGCGACGGCAGGTCGAGATGATCCATGTGTGCGTGCGTGATCAGAATGAGGTCGATGTGCTGCAATTGCGCGGGAGTCAACGGAGGATCGACGAATCGTTTTGGTCCGATCGTGAGGATCGAGTCGATCGACATGCCGACGCGCGAGAACAGGGTTGGGTCGGAAAGTACGCGCGTGCCGAAAAAATTCATGAGCAGGGCGGCGTGGCCAAGGTTTGCGATCGTGAGCGAGTTGTCGCGCCACGACGCGGGCTCGAGACGCGGATGCGAATGGCCGGGCGCGGCGTTCATGTCCAGAGAGTACGACCTCGCGGCAAACAGCGCCAGCGAAAACAGGGCAACGGCGGCGATCACTCGTAGCCGGGATCGCATCGGGCGCGACGGATGGAACGAAATCGAATTCACTTCTCCGGCGCTGGTTTGAAGCAGGGAAGTTCCTTGACCAGCACGTAACTGTAGGAACGATCGCGCCACTTGAACGTTCCGATGCCGGAGCCGAACGCCCCGGTCATCGAGTCAAACTGCTCGCTGTCGGAAACGTTAACAACGTCGGCGGGAGCGTAGGCGAGATATTCCGGCTTGTCGGGCTCGAGCACCTGATAGAGCGGCGGATTGAAGAGCAGCTTGGCGATGTCGGGTTTGGGCTGCCAGCCGTCCTTGGGCGCTTCTTTGGTGCGAACGAACATCCAGGCCGTACCGCCGGAGTTTTCAGAAACCTTCCACTGGCGTGACTCGATGAACCCGTCTTTGTTCTTGCGGACTTCCTCGACGCCGGGCGGAACGCGCAGCAGTTGATCGCATTTGTCGGCGTTGTCGTCTTTGGAAGCTCCGGTGCCGCCGGACTCTCTCATCGCAACCTGGGAGCCGATGACCTGGGCACTGCCGGCGGCGACCATCGGGACAACCGTGCTCACCATGCTGGCGGCGCCCGCCGCGCATCCCGAGCACGCAGCCGCGAGCGCGATTACGATCGCGATGGACGCGATCCTGCGCACGATGAAGTTGCTCACTTTTTCGCTTTCCCAACTTTTTCAATGGTTCGCGGCTTGCGCGCGATCACCATCGAAGAGGTGAACGGAGGGCTTGGCAGCGCCTGGTGGTTGATATCGACGAAGCCGGCGTCGCCGAGCCATCGGGAGACTTCTTCGAATGAATAATCGCGCCCGCGCGTGGCCAGCAACAGGTATAGGGCGAAAATCGCGCCCGCCCTCGGCTCGGTGAGGTCGGCATTCATGATGTGATCCTTGATGATCATCATGCCGCCCGGTTCGAGCGCGCGAAAGCATTTGCGGAACAGTTGAGCGTTGGCCATTTCATCTTCATTGTGAATTATATTCGACATGAACAGGGCTCCGCATGGGCCCGGAATCTCATCATACAGGTAATCGACGCGGACCATATCGATTCGCGCCAACGCCGCGGGCTCGCGCTCGGCGAGGATTCTGCGCGCAACTTCGAGAGTGGCAGGCAGATCGTAAATCGCAGCGCGCAGATGGGGCCATCGGTGCAGCATCGCCGCGGCGTACGTCCCCGGCCCGCCGCCGATGTCGGCGACCATCGAGACGCGGCTGAGATCGACCCGATCGGCGACATAAGCCGGATCGCCGCGGGCGCGAGTGAGGCTATCCATGGCGCGGATGAATCGTTCGGTCTCCTCGGGACGGCTTTGAAACATGTCAGTCGGGCGCGCGGGAACGCCGGTGCGAATGGTTTGTTCGAGATGCGTCCAAGTTTCAAAGATCGCTTCGTCGAACAGGATCAAGCCGCCAAGGTATTCGGCGGATGAGCGGAGCAGGTAGCGCCGCGACGTATCAGTGAGCGCGTAGCGATTGGCGCGTTTGGCGAGCAAGCCGAGCGCCACCATCGCGTTGGCTATCAGAGCCGTCGCGCGGCGATTGGCGGAGATGGCGGCGGCGAGAGCGGCGTCGTCGAGCGGCGCGGACTCGAGGATGTCGAAAATTCCCAGCTTGAGCGCGGTCTGGATGGCGCGCGCTTCGGCGTGACCTGAGGCCAGCGCGGCGAGTTCGGCGAAATCCATCGCTGCGCGCCCGCCTTTCAGCGCAGGAAGTCTTGCGTAACGTTGTTACGCGTGGCATCCATCGTTGAACTCAGAACTTGAACCACCGGCATTCGCAGGCGCCATTCCTTTCACCGAGCGCGACGCGATCGGTCGCCGGGCCGCGTCGCGCTTCAATTTCCAGCTATCGCGCCATCCACCGGATGTCAACGCGAACAATTCTTGCGTCAGTCAGTCGCGATCCCTTGCTTCCTGGATACGCGGGCGAGCGCCGGATCGGAATCGGCAAATGCCCTGGCGGCCGGTGGCAAAGTAAGTTTCAAAGTGCAACGATGATTTCGCCAAGCAGCGGAGTTGGGGAACGTCGCGGCACACGAAATTCAACTCGGGGAGGGGAGTGACAAGACGCCCATGCGATGGGATTCGGTCAAGGAGATGAACTGCTCGGTGGCGCGAACGCTGGCGGTGATCGGCGAGCGGTGGACGATGCTGATAGTGCGCGAGGCGTTTCTCGGACGCCATCGGTTTGACGAGTTTCAGCAGGGGACCGGAATCGCGCGCAACATCTTAAGCTCGAGGCTGCGTGACCTGGTGCGAGACGGAATCCTCGATCGCACGCGCAGTGAGGGCGACAACGGCCGGGTCGAGTATCGGCTGACCAGGAAGGGACTCGAACTCTATCCCGTGTTGATCGCAATGATGCGATGGGGCGACACGTGGCTCAGTGACGAATCAGGGCCGCCGATGACGCTGATACATCGCGTCTGCGGCGCGAAGATGGCGCCGGACATGGTCTGTTCTCATTGCGGGGGGCATCTCGCGGCGCGCGAAGTCGTAGCGGTTCCGCGCCGACCGGCGCCTGCGCACGCGCGGCGGGCCGAGCGGGCCGATCGCAAGCGCGCCGTGCGCTGACTGTCACTCGCGCGCTTGGCGGTCTAGCGCCGCGCGCATCAGCCGCGCACAATATTCGTTCAACATGATTGAATTGGTGATGTTCGACGCGGACGGCGTGCTGTTCGATTCCGAAGAATCGAACGTTGCCTACTACAACTGGATTTTCGCGAGGGTCGGCGAAGTACCAATGGACCGTGATGAGGAAATCGAGGCGATTTCGTTCGCCGCGAGCGAGGTGTTTGCGGCGCGCGCGCGTGGCGACGCGGCCAAGCTTGGCAGGATGCACGATTTGACCCGCAATATGGATCAGACGCCGTTTTTCAAGATGCTGCGGCCACCGATTGAGTTGCGCCCGTTCATGCTCGACCTCAAGCGGCGCTACAAGCTCGGGCTGGCGACCAATCGATCGGCGACGGTGCCCGCGTTGGTCGAGCATCTTGGTCTTGGCGGTGTATTCGACGCGGTTGCCAGCGCACTCGACAAGGTTCGCCCCAAGCCAGCGCCCGACATCCTGCGCCTGTGCCTGCAACGCGCGGGTGTCGATGCGACGCGGGCCGTGTACGTGGGCGACAGCGGGATAGATCGCGAGGCGGCCGAGAGCGCGGGCATGCATTTTATCGGCGTCGGCAGCCGCATCGAGCATCATCGCCTGATTGCGACGATTGCCGACCTGGGGAAAGCTCTCGAACTATTGGGACGCGAGTGAGGAGTAGGGCGCTGGTCTAGAGAATCATCTCGATCAGAGTCGGACCCGGCGTCGCAAGCGAGCGTTCCAGTTCACGCGTGAGCGCCTCCGCCGTATCGACGCGCACGCCCGCCACACCCATTCCCCGCGCCAGACTGGTCCAGTCGATATCGGGATTGGAAAGCTCGGTGAGCGAGCGCGCTTTACGGCCGGGGCTGGTCACGCCCGCGCGCGCAAGTTCAATCTGCAGAATTCGGTAGCTGCGGTTGTTGCACAGCACCGTCGTGACGTTGAGTGATTCGCGGGCCTGCGTCCACAGCGCCTGCAGCGTGTACATCGCGCTGCCATCGGCCTGAAAAGCGATCACGCGCCGATCGGGACACGCGACGGCCGCGCCGGTTGCGCACGGCAATCCTTGCCCGATCGCGCCGCCCGTGAGCGAAAGATATGTATGCGGCGGCGCAGCCGCCGACGCGGCCAGGAATAGCAGGCCGGTGGTGGCAGCTTCGTCCATCACGATCGCACCCTCGGGCATCACCGCCGCAATCGCGGCGCCCGCGGTCATCGCGTCGAGTTTTCCGACGGGACGTTCGGGGCGCGATATTCTCGCCGGCGTCGCGGCCGAAACCGGCGCCCCGATTTCGCTTGCGAGCGCTTCCAGAGCGGCCGGGACGTCATCGGTCGGCTCGGCCAGAATCGCGGCGTCGATGCCTTCAGGAATCAACTGGCTTGGGAAATCGGGGTAGCCAAAAAACGCGACGGGCTTTTTCGCGCCGGCGATGACAATCGAGTCGAACGCCTTCAACATCTCGATCGCTTGTTCAGGAAAGTAGGGCAGGCGATCTACGGTTGGGGTACCGGCGCCGCGTTCGAGTCGAGCGGGAAAAGTTTCGCAGATCAGATGACATCCCGATTTCGCGGCGATGCGCGCCGCCGCCTTCAGGCCGCGTGCTCGAAGCGCGATGCCGCCGAGAAAAAGCGCGACTCGATCGCCCTTGCGCATCGATTCGGCCGCCCGCTTGACCGCATCAGAGGACACCGCCGGCGGCGCCGGCGGCTCGATTGGCGCAGCGTGGCTCTCGGCGGGACCCCACTGGCAATCCGACGGGATGATCAACGTCGCGATTTGCCCCGGCGCGCGGCCGGCCGCCGCAATCGCATCCGCGGTCGCGTCCGCGAGTGATGCTGAATTGCGGACGCTTCGTATCCATCCCGAAACGGGAGTCGCGAGCGAAATGATGTCGGAAGTGAGCGGTGCGTCGGCGCCGACGTGCCACGTCGCATGGTCGCCGATCAAATTCACGATCGGCGAGCGGGCGCGCCGCGCGTTGTGGAGATTCGCGATGCCGTTGGCGAAACCGGGCCCAAGATGAAGCAGCGTCAAGGCAGGCTTCTCCGCCATCCGTCCGTAGCCGTCGGCGGCGCCGGTGCAAACGCCCTCGAACAATCCGAGAATCGGCCGCAGCCCGTCGGCGGAGTCGAGCGCCGCCACCAGCGGCATTTCGGTTGTCCCCGGATTTGCAAAACACACTTCGACCCCTGCTGCGATCGCGGTGCGAATCAGGCTCTCAGCTCCATTCATGATCCAATCCTCGGCTGCGCGACGGGGCGACGCTCGATCTTCATGAAATCGTGCGCGTCAAACGAGCGGTAACGCGCGCGACACAAAGGTGTCAAGCGCAGGTCACCGATCGCGCCCGATCAGCGTGCCGGCGTCAAATCAAAAATATAAACGAGACGGCGCTAGCGCCTGTCGCCGCGATGGCCCGTGGGCTGATGGCCCGCTGCGGGATCATTGATCGGATGCGTTGCCGGTGCTCCACTTCGCGCGGCAATGGTCTGCGCGCATCTTAGATGCATCGGAGGCTCGCCGGTTATTTTGGCGCCGAAACCAAAACGGACGCCGCAGTGAGCGCATCGCTCCTCCGACATCGCTCGCAACGTGTGGCACTTGCTATGATTGCAGGACGCGCGGCATGGGCCACCGGGCATTCCAGGCGTGGCAATGGTGATGACGCTCATGGTTTTATCCTTTTGTTCTGCCGCCACTGAAGTTATTGTAGTTTTGCATCAACGGTTAGACTATATAGCCCCTGCCTCTTTGTAGCAAGCTTGCGACACAAAAATTGCAGGCTTGCCACAAAGCCATTTAGTATTGGTTTTTCTGCATGTTTAGCTAGTGTAATGTTTCATACGCTTAGTTTAGCTTTATGCATACTAATCTACCCTAATTGATTTGATGAACAAGCAGTCTTGGCCTAGACGAGTTGGGGGTAACTGGCGATGGAGCCGGAGGTAACGTCTTATTGCGTAAGATAGCGACAGAATTTCAGCACCGGCCGGAATTGGCGGGCTGCTGATGAATCAGGCGGTCGGCAACGAATTGCCGAGCAGATTGCGCGAGCGCTCGAGGTTGCGCCGGATGTAGCCGCGGACGTGTCGAGTGACGCCCTCGTCGGCGTCGCCAAGAGCGACGGCGGTGGCAAATGCGGCCATCGCGGCTTCCATCGCGCGCCGATCGGGCGGATTTTTCGCGCTGGCGCGAATCGCGCCAGCGAGCGCGCCGCGAAGCCCGCTTTTTTTCGAGATGTGCTTGTCGCCCAGCCGCTTGAGCGCGGCAAATGTGGCGCGCAGGTCTTTTATTTCGGCGGCGTCGTATGCGGGCGCCGACTCGATCGCCGCGGCTGTATGCGCGAGCACCAGAATCGCCGACATCGCCTGGCCTTGCGCGTAGGGCGATGTAAGTTCAGGCAGCAGCGCCTCCATGATCGTGCGCTGCATTCCGCTGATCACTTCATTCAACGTTGGCCGTAGCATCTAACCACCTCAGACCAATCGAAGTTGGTTGGCCAGGTCCTCGAACAACCGCGGCAGCAGCAGTTCAAGAAACGGCATCACGGAGTCGGACGTGTGTCCCTCGACGAAAGCGCGGATTCCGCTCAGACAAATCACCGCCATCTTCGCGTTGCCGAGCACCTGGTAGAAAAACAGCCGTTTCCGATCGACGCGATGACCGGTCTTCTGCTCGTACGTGCTGTAGAACGCTTCGCGTTCCATCAGGCCGCCGGCCAGTTCGTCGCGCCCCCAGAACATCATCGACGCCCATCCGAGATCCTCCATCGGGTCGCCCAGATGCGCCAGCTCCCAATCGAGCATCGCGATGATTCCGTTGTCGTCGTAAAGATAATTTCCAGAACGATAATCGCCGTGAACGATCACCACGCGGTCGGTCACGACCGGGTTGGCTTTGAGCCATGCGAGCGCCGCGCTGAGAATCGGATAGTGTTCGCCCATCCGATCGCGTTCATACACTTCGCTCCAATGCGCTGCCTGAACGCGGGCGGGCTCCTCGGGATTTTTCGGAGGCCCAAGAATGTCGAGCCCGCATTCGCGGTAGTCGAGCGACTGCAATCGCGCCAGCTCGCTCAGGAAGTCATCTGCGACCTTCGCACGCGTTGATTCGGCTTCTACGGCCGGAAACGCCCCCATGCCCGTGCGCCCCGGCGCGCGATCCATGATGAAAAACGGGCGATCCATCACGCCGGCGTCGAGCTCCAGGAACAGGGGTTCGGGAACCTTGAGGCCCGCGCGATGCATCGCGGCGATTACTTTGAACTCGCGCTCGCGCTCGGTTTTGAGCAACCCGCCGGTCGGATCGCGCCGCCCGATCAATGGGCGCGTGCGCGTCTCGCCGCCTTCGCTCCATTCCAGATCAAAGGCATACGTCTCGCGCGACGAACCGCCGGATAGTCGTTTGAGCCCCACCACGCGATGCTCGCGCGCATGCGGCATTCGCTGTTTGAGATATTCGGTCAGTCGATGCTGATCCAATTTAGTGACCTTCCATCTTGCCCTACGGATTCGGCGAGGTCGCCGGAAGCGCCGTCGGGTTTACCGGCGCCGTGATTCCACCCATCATGCTGCCCATCTGTGCGCGCAGCCGTTCCGCCTGCTCGACCTTGCCGTTGCGCATCAATTGTCTTTCGACGCCGAGCGCCTCGCGCCTGGCCTGCTCGAGCTGATCGCGAGTTGGCGGCGAGATTGCAACCGCGGTCGCCAGTGTCTGCTGCGAAATTTGCGCCAGCAGTTGCGTCATCTGCACGGTCGCGGGCGAAGGCGGCGGCGCCGTCGATCCACCGACGACCCGTCCCAGCGCCTGAGCGTAACTCCCGGGCCCGCGCGCCATGATAAACAGTTGCGTCTCGTTCATGCTCGACGCGCCGTCCAGCCGCGTGCCCGACGGTGCGCTATGGCTCATCGCATCCACGTTCATCACGTCGAGCGACGGCGTCGCGCCGAGGCTGTTCAGCGTCATTATAGAATCATAGTGCATTTCGGCGGCGTGAGACCCATCGACTTCAAACGCGATCTCCGAATCGCCGTGGCTTATCGGCGAGACTCCCGTCACGTGCCCTATCGTCGCCGACGCGTGAGTTATCGGGTCGCCCGGACCCAGCCCGCCGCTGGTGTCAAGCTGCGTCGAATAATACGACGGCTGACCGGCGCATCCCGCGACCAGCAGGCCAAGAATGAACGCGCCGCCTGTCGATATTCGCCGGGATGCGGGCGTGCAAATTTCGATCGTCTTACGCAAATGCCGGCATCACTTCGTTCGCGAACAACTCGAGGGTCGGCGGTGGCGCGAAGTCGCTGAAGAAAATCATAAACGTCGTGATTCCCATCGCCACGCGTTTTCTGAGTTCCTCGACCAGTTGCTTCGGCGTGCCTTTGATTCCGGTGGTGATGAACGGCTTGAGCATCTGCGCCATCTTCCACTTCTGCTCGACTTCCTCGTCCGTCTTGCCGATGCACACCAGCAACTGCTCGGACACGTCGATGGCGTTTACGTCGCGCCCGACGTCTTTGCAGTGCTGCTTGAGCACGTTGAACTTGTGCTCGAAGCTTTCATAGCCGGCCGGACAATTCCATCGGTCGGCGAACCTGGCGACCAGCTTCAACATGATCTTTTCGCCGCTGCCGCCGATCGTAATCGGAGGATGCGGTTGCTGCACGGGCTTGGGATTGCAGCTCGCTTCTTCTATCGAGTAATGGCGCCCCTTAAACGTCGCGCGCTTCTCGGTGAACATCGCCTTCATGATGTGCAGGCCTTCCTCGAACATCTTGAGCCGCGTGCCCATCGAGGGGAACTGGTAGCCGTAAGCCTTGTACTCCTCGTCCATCCAGCCCGCGCCGTAGCCGATTTCGAGACGGCCGTTGCTGATATGATCGATCGTCGCAAGCGTCTTCGCCAGCAGCGCCGGATTGCGGTACGAGTTGCATATCACGAGCGTGCCGATGCGGATTTTCTCGGTCTTCGCCGACAGCCCCGCCATCAACGCCAGGCATTCATGATGGTCGAGATCGGGCATCCCGCGCGTCCACATGTGATCGACCAGCCAGATCGAATGGTAGCCCAGCTTCTCACATCGATGCGCCCGCTCTTCGAGCTGATGCCACGATTGTCCGGCTTGCGGAGAGAACAGGGCGAATTGCACTTTCTTGCTCATTGAAATTTACTCCCATGCGTGAATGGCGTGAGAACCTGCCGACTTTGTTTCGCACGGCGGACCGCGAAGGGTCAACCAGCGATGAGCCGGCGCGGGTGCGGACTTGTGCGAAGACGCGAAATCGTGGAGAGGATTAGGCCCATGAAGATTCGACGGCGCATTGCCATTAGCTTGTTGGCGGTTCTGCTTTTTTTCGTCGCGCTGGGCGCGGTCCCGTCAGCCGGCGAAACCGAATTCAGCGCCGTCGGCGCGGCCCGCGAACTCAAAGGCGCGCCGGGAATTTACGAATGGAAATTCGGATCGACGGTGGGCAAATCGCCGTTCGATAAAATCGCGCTGCATCGCGTCGCAAAGGGGCCGAATCCGCCGGCGCATCCCGATGCGGTCGTGCTCTATCTGCCCGGCACCAACATGAATGGCGAAGTGGCGCTCGAGGATCCACGCTACTCGTTCCAGGTCTATCTGGCCGGGCACGGCGTGGACGTGTGGTCGATGGACTATCGCACGCATTTTATTCCGCCGCAGACGCCCCAGAGCGATCTTTCCGAGCTGGCGAATTGGACCAATGATCTTTTCGAATCGGACATCGATGCCGCCGCGAAATTCGTCAGCGAAAAAACCGGCCGCGACAAACTGTTCGTCGCCGGCTTCAGCCGCGGCGTCGAGTTCGCGTATCTTTACGCCGCCAGGCATCCCGAGCGTGTCGCGGGAATCATTGCGCTCGACGGATTCATCCCGCGCCATCCGATGCGTCCGGCGCCGGCCGGCCACTATGCTGACGACATCGGCGGCGAACATCTGACGTACGACAAACGGCACACGCTTATGCAGATGGTGATTGACAATCCCGATCAGCCTGCGCCGATTCCCAAGTTCAAGACTGCGCGCGAAAACCTGGAACACGTCGTGTACGGCGCGGGCGGGTTTTTCGGCGGCAACGGCGGACTCGCGAATCCGCAGGGCGGCTTTTCCGACGCCGTCGCGCTGGCAAAACTGCTGATTGGCTACGATCGCTACTGGCCGGCGGTACAGGACGGCGAGAATCCATTCTCCCCGGAACTGCTCGCGGCGCTCAAGGCGTCGAAAATTCCCGTGATCGCGTTCGCCAGCACCAACTTCGGGATCCAATGGCCCGGTCAAGTTGAAGAGGCGGCGAAATCGACCGGCGCGCCCGACCCCTCGTTTACAAAGCTTGATAGTTGGGGCCACCTTGACGTGTTGGCCGGAACGAAGTCGGAGAGCAAAGTCTTCGCGCCGGCCGCGGCGTGGATCAAGCAGCATCAGAAGTAGGCGGATACTGAGGGGCGTCGGGGCGCGGTGGAGCGGTGCGGCGCGGCGGAATAATCATAACCGCGGCGAGCGCCCATGCGCCGAGCGCGAGTCCGGCGACGGCCCATCGAATGGTCGAGCGGCCGTGGCGCGATGCGATAATCGCGGTTAAGGGGGCGAGCGAGAGATCGATGACGATCGAGGTTGCAATCAGATTCGCGGGCGGCTCGCGGTACCCCATCAGGGCGAATCCGGACGCGATGCTTAGCAGGCTGGCGATAATGCTCATCGGTTTGCGCGGCTCGACACTCTATATATAGTTGAAAATCATGGCACACCGCGACGACAACCTGATGAGCAAGCTTCGGCAGATGAGCGAAGAAGGCATCACCGGCTTTTTCAACGAGATCATGTCAAACGACAGGATGCGATCCAGTTTCGGGCGGGCGGGTGAACGCTTCATGGCGAACAAGCAGTCATTCGACCGCAACGTCGAGCAGGTGCTCGACTTCGTCAATATTCCTTCCAAGCGGGACGTTCGCGACCTGAAAGCGCGGCTCGATCATCTGAGCTCGCAACTGCTGAACCTCAGTATCAAGCTCGATCGCGTTCTCGATCATGACGAACCCGCGAAAGCGAAACCCGCGGTTCGACGCGCAAAGAAGCCCGGCTGATCAGCCGGCGCGCAAGCTACTGCCGATCTCGGCGAGGTCCGCGATGGTGCGCGGCTCGCGGCCGAGGTCAGGCGCAACCATCAGCACCGCACCGCCGGGGAGCGAATTGCGCAGAACGCTCAGCGAAACCTCCTCGCGCGTCTTAAGCGCGGCATAGTCGGCGAGATTGCGCTTCAATTTTCTTTTGAGCGACGGCGCGATCCGGGCCGTCGATAGTTCCGCGGCGTCAGGCAGCTCCGCGATCACACGATTCACGACCATCGCGGCGACGCGCAAGCCGGCGCGCTCGAGCGCGCCGATAAATTCGCGCGCCTGCGCGATTCGGCTCGACTCCGCGGTCGTGACGATCACGATTGCCGTGTCCGGCGCGCGCAGCTTGTCCTGGGCGCGCGCGGCACGAGCGGAAAAGCCTTCGTACATGCCGTCGAAACTGCGAACGAAGGACTGGACGTCGCTCAGCAGATTCAGGCCGGTCACGCGATCGAACGCCGCGAGCACGGCGCGCGCGGCAATATCCACCATCCGCAACCGGCTCCTGAACAATCCGCCGGGCGCACCGAGCAGACTGATGGCGCGCGAGTTGAGCAGTTCGAGCAGGCGCCGTGGCGCGTCCAGAAAGTCGATCGCCTCGGCCGCGGGGGGAGTGTCGAGCACCAGCAGGTCGGTTAAGGGATTGGCTGCCAGTTCGAGCAGCTTTTCCATCGCCATGTAGTCCGCCACTCCTGCAAGCGCGCCCGAGAGATTGCGATAGATTCGATTTTCAAGAATCGCGTCGCGCGCCGCGTCCGACAGCGCGTAACGCGCGACGATCGAATCGAAGGTGCGTTTTGGATCCAGGCGCAACGCGCGCAGCCTCGCGCGGCCGGACCCGCCGCCACGGCGTGCATGACGAATGCCCTCGAGCTGGACCTCGACCGGCTCGGATGAATCCGCTCCAAGGCCGAGCGCGTCGAGCAGGCGCGGTGCGGGATCGACGGTCATCACATCCACGGCGCGTCCGATGATGGCGGCGCGCACGGCGAGCGCGGCGCTGATGGTAGTCTTGCCGACGCCGCCGGCCCCCAGGCAGATCACGAGGCTCGGCGAGCGCAAGTCGAACGAGTCGGGATGGGTGGGCTGCTTAAGACGCGCAGACGGCTTGAGCGGTACGGCCTTGGGTTTCATCGGTCGAGCAGCTCCGCATCCAGCACGCGGCCAAGTTTCTCGACTTCACCGGGTCCCATGGCCGGCGTGAACATCATCGGGAGGCTGAAGGTCGGGATGCCGGCGGCGGCGAACCGCGGGGCGACCAGAGCCGCCTGTTCGTGCGCGGCGTTCCGGCGCACGGCCAAGCGGGCGTGGCCGCCGAAGGGACCCAGCGCGGCGAGTTCGGAAGCATCGAAGAGCAGATCGGGAACGCAGTTCATTATCGCTGCGACAGTGACGATGCCGAGCCGCTCGCGCATCGTCACGGCGGTTTCCAGCGCCTCGCGAACCGCAAGGTCCTCCGGCGTCAATGTGACGATCGCGCCGAATCGTGTCGCGTCGGCGAGGAATCTGTGGACTGAATCGGCAAGCCGGTTCAGCGTGCCGGCGGGCGCGATTCCCTTCATGCCCGACGAGACAGAGAGCAGTTCGACGGCGCTGCCCGAGGCGGGCGCGTCGATCACGAGATAACGATCCTCGAGCGCCGCGTCTCCCGCCATTATCCGGAGACGTTCCAGCAGCAGGAAAGCCTCGAGACCCGGCAGCGCGGCGGTTACGTAGCCGAAGGTTCGGCTGCGCAGCATCCGGCGCGAGATGGCGCGAATGGGGACGATGCGCTCGATGAAGGCTTCGAGCTCGGCGCGCGGCGTGAGCGTGATGACGTCGAGCGAGCCGGTGATTTTGACGGCGGTCGAAACTTCCGGTATCGCGCCGAGCGCCGCGGCCGCCGACAGGCGACGGTCGAGATCGGCGAGCGTGGTCGGACGCCGGTGCGACAGCGCGATCGCAAGGGCGGCAGCGACCGTGCTCTTGCCGGTGCCGCCTTTGCCGGTTACGAACAAGACCCGCGGCAGCGTCATCGGCTAGAATGTAAGGGTCGCGGAGGGCGCAGTAAACCTTGCGCGGGAAGAGAGTTGGGTTTGAGCGAAAATAAACCACCGGCGATCGATTCGATGCTGATTGCGATACCGCCTGAGCAGATCGTGCTGATCAAGTCGATCGTCGAGTCCTACGACAATATCGCAACGCTGCGGACCGAAGATCCCACGCGGCACCATCTGCGGATTTACTTTTCGGCGGATTCGCGCGACGAAGTCGAGGCGATGATGACGTCGCTCGCGGCGCAGTTCGAGATCGAGCGGCTCGCGTAGCGGGGTAAGGAGAAGACGGGCGGATGCCGTTGAGACACCGCCCGCGCCGCTGTTTTGCCGGACGCCCGTCCATCGCGTGGCCGGGTTACCGGCAGAGCCACGGATGATGACGGCGGAAGTGGCGATCAGTGCATACCCACGGCCGATAGTAGGCCACGGTCGTAAGTGGCATAGGCGCGACGGTCTCCTGGATCACCATCGGTTGCAAATTCTGCGGACGCCAAGCGACGACATCTGCGCCGGCAACGCTCGGCATCGCCATCATGAGGAGTCCAAACAGCGCGGCTATCGTGGTTGTGTAGAGTTTCATATGCGTCCTCCTGATCTGAATACGGATCGGGAGATGGGCGGGTTACGAAGGCTGAACGATCGTTCATGCGAAGGGGCCGGCTCCGCACTATTGGCGCCGCGCCAGGCTGAGGGTGCAGAAAAGACCGCTGTGGTCGGAATAGGGGACGTCGGGCCGCTGATTCGCGATGAGCTCGAGGTTGGCCAAAACCGTCCACTGGTGTGAGTTGGCTGCGACGATGTAGTCAATCCATTCGGGGCGGCCGTCAAGGGGGTCCGCGGTCGTTCCGCGGTTGCACAGCTCGCGCGCCTCAGCAGTCAGATCCGTCCCGAGGGCAGCGACGTGTGAATAGAGAGGCTCGCGCGAGTCTGTGTTGAGATCTCCCGCAACTATCGCGGGCAGCGATGGATGGGAATGCGACACGATCTTGCGAAGCTCGATGAGCTGCGCTTCGCGAACTTCGGCATGGTCGATCCCCCGATATTGCGCCTGGAGGTGAGTATTGACAGCGCAGATGCGCTGTTCGCCGCGCTCAAGCTCCACGGTCAGAACGCCCTTCCCGCCAAGTCCATCGCCCTCCCACACTCTCCATGCCGGCGCGCTCGCGGCGAAGGGGTGAAACTCCGGCGCTGTGCGCGCGCGCCATCCCGCGGCGGCGCTGACAAATGCGAGCAGTCCGCCCTTGGGGCCGACGCACCGGCGCTTGATGCAGATTGGAATCCAATCGGGTTGCAGCGCCCGGGTGAGACGATCGACCTGCGAGCCGAACCAGACTTCCTGAAATAGCGCGATTTCCGGCGACAGTTCGCGCATTTTCGCGCTGACCCGATCCATCCGGCCGCCGGGATCTTTGGATAACGGCCACGTCATTGCGTGCAGGTTCCATGACAGAACGTTGAGGCGGATTTCGTGCATGGCGATCAAGACGCTATTTCGCGATTGCGACGGCGTAGTCGCGGCCTTCCCAATTGCGCGCCTCGCGCCAGTTGAACGTAAAGCGAACGGGGGCGCGGTCGTCTGCGCCGATGTCGATGTCAACGTAATCGAAGCCGATCGGCGTTGAAATCGACCCGGTATCATTGAAGTGCCGCCATCCGTCGCTGGACCAATGAAGCGTGAACGGCCGAGTGGCCTGGATGCGCAGGCGGTCGCCGGGTGAAACCGACTTGACGCGGCGGTTGGATTTCCAGACGCGAAGGCGGCTCGGCTTTCGTCCGAGCTTCATGTAGCGGTCTTTGACCTCGTCGATCATGTCGAAGACCCGCGCGTCCGAGGCCGAGCGCAGCAGCTTGATGTACTCGGCATGCGCCCACATCAGGGGAGTCGCGCTGCCGGTCTGGTAGCCATACCTGAGCAGCTCGCGCGGGATGTCGGGTTGATCCCAGATCTGCTCGGGCAGCAACTGCGTCGAATTCGAAAACCGTTCCATCGCCCTCAGATAGGGAAGCGGGTCACGGCCCGCCGCGAGTTCGTAATGCCCGCGCTCACCTGTCAGCAGCGGCCACGGCCGTCCGCGGCCCCATCCGAGAAACGGGCCGCCGTCATCAAGCTGTCCATAGCCGTCATGCGTATAGCGCCGCCAGCACGGACCCGCAGGGAAGTCGGTCTTCAGGACGGCGTCGATGACGCGGACCGAATCCTCGATCAGCGGATCGCCGGCTTTGCGAATGCCGTAGCGGACCAGCTCGAGAAATCCGCCGTCAACGATTTCCGCGACGGGGAATTCAGCCTGCGCGCCGGGTGCGCGATTGTGGATGAAGACGCGCTTGCCCTCGATGCTTTCGTCGGCGTCGGGATCGCCGATGTCGATGGGATTGATCCTGACGTAGTGCCGCTTGACGCCGGGGACGAGGAAGCCCTGGTTGGTGACGGTCCAGGTTTCGATGTGCGCCTCGAGGAAGTCTGCGTATTCCTCGAGGAATTGCGCCGTCGCCAAGTCGCCGCGATCGCGGGCGAAACAGGCCGCGCAGATCAGCGCCGCTACATTTGCGGCGAGCGTCGAGGGCGAGTAACCGGCATTTTCCTCCCATCGCTCCTGCGGAGTGGCGCATCCGTTGTCGATTAGAAAGCGGGCCGCCCGCAGCACCATCGGATACGGATCGAAATCCCTGAGCGCGCCAAACTTGTGCATCCGCCACGCGAGCATGATCGGAAACGAAACTTCGTCGAGCTGAATCCCGTTCCAGTAGGGCTTCCCGTCGACCCAGAAGTTCTGCGGAAAGCCACCGTCGGGCCGCTGCGCACATGCGAGATAGATCAAGGCGCGCAGCGCGGTGCTGAAGGCGCCGGTAGCGGCCAATCCGGTCACGCTGTGGACCATGTCGCGGGTCCAGACCAGATGGTAGCCGCCAAGGTCCTCGTCGCCCCTGGCCTCGCCCCAGGGGATGCTGAGCGAAGCGATGAGCGCGCCGGGATAGCTTTTGTCTTCATGGGCGAGAAGAAGGTCGCGGCTGCGGCGATAGAGCGCGCCGCCGTCGCCGGAGAATTGCCCGAGCGGAAGGGAATGGCGCGACGCGCGATCCCATTGTTCGAGGAAGCGGGCGCGATGCTCGGGGAAGGGTTCGGCGAGCGACTGATAGAGAGTAGTCGCCGCGCGATTGAGCTTGCGGCCGAAGCCGAGGCCGAGGGTGAAAGAGTAGCCCTTGCGCAAATCGATCTCGGCGGTGAGCGCGATATTACCGTCGGGCGCGGCGGCGAACTGATAATCCATTTTGAAGTTGGTGCTGATGTCCCGCCATCCGTCGGTATTTCCGACGTATCCGCATGAAGTTCTGAGAAATGGCACTGTGGCTCCCAAAGCCAGCCAGACATCGTCCTTGTTCGCAGCCAGGAACTCATGCCCGGCGATTTCAGCTTTGTGGCCGTTGTTGCCCCATCCGCCGACACCCAGATGCGGCGCGAGCAGGACGTAAAGGTGGAGTTTTTTGAGCAGCTCCGGGTCGCCCTCGAGGCGGGTGTTGATGAGCAGGGTCGACTGATGCGGATCGGTGATGACTTCCTTGAAGAGATGATAGCGGCCGTCGGGCGAATGGCCGACGATTCGCACGCCGAGGCCGGCGGCGTCGAGGTACTCGGTGGTGGAATTGAGATGGCGGCGTTCTTCGTGGAAGAAGGTCTCGCCGTCGGTGATCAGGAACTGGAGGTCGCGGACCTGCGGCTGATCGATGGTGGGGAAATAAATCTCGTTGACGACGCCGACGGAGGTGGTGAACCATAGATGGCTCGCGGAGGAGTAGGCGGTGCAGACCGTATCCTTGGCGCTGCGGGTCCATCGCGGCGGGATTCCGGGTGCGCCGGTGGCGACCGGAGATTTCAGAATTATTGCCATAGGACCTCGGTTCGATTCGCTTAGAGGAGAAATGTATCTCCCGAGTCCAGCCCAAGCCAGCCACCCGTGGGTACGGGTGGGGTGACCGCGGCGTTGGGCAAGAGCGGTTTTCGCGAAAATGATGAGGACCGCTACGCGCGGGGTTTTTCACTGGTCGCGGCGGCGACGGCGCAGTGTGAATCGCGAAATCCCGCAGACGGTCTTTCGCTCTCAAGCGCTGACAGAGAAAAAGATGTCTTGCGCGGATTTTTCGCTTGTTGTTGCGACGCCCGTGGGCACGGGTGGCCAGTGGGCGCTCCGACGGCAGCGCAGTATTAAGACGCGCTCCGTTGTCGCGCAAGCGCTCGGCAAGAAGCTGTCGGGGCTCATCGCCGAGGCCGAACGGAATGGCTGGCGGAACGAAAGATAGCAGCTATGAAAAGATTTGATGTTACTAGTCCGGATTTGGTCCGACGCGGCGGAACGCGACTGGCGAGCATCACGCGATATGCTGGCGAGACGATTCCCGGAGCGATGGGGGCGGCAGGCGGAGATGGCCCCGCAGGGAAAAGGGCTCAGCATCACGCTCCATTTGGGCGAGGGCGCGGGCGAGCCTAAACCCGCGATCGAATTGCGGCAGACACGCTGCCGAACGGTAGCACCGGGCATTTAGGGTTTGCGAAACGCGCGGACTCGGCCTGCGGCGCGCAAGCTTTCCGCTCGCCACGTCCATACTCACCGGCCGGACCCTGACAGTTTATCGACCATCTTTTGCGCATCCACGTCCCCTTGCGCGGCGGCGCATGGCGCGACGCATCGGGAATCGGCGATCGCGCACGGGCGCCAAACTCTGAAAGCGGCGGCATTTCAGGGGCGACAAAGGCCGCCCGGTTGCCTAGGCGTTGCCTAAGAGGCGATTCAGGGCTACGCCGGAAACCGGCCAGATTCAGATTCTCATTCTGCCCGTACGCCTTGAAGTGGTGGGCCGTTGGAGACTCGAACTCCGGACCTGCTGATTAAGGGGTCAGGCTGATTGGGAGTCAGACGGTTTCGGGTTGTTCAGGTTTCGTTGTTGTCACGGCCGGTTTTTCCGCGGGCTTAAGACGAAACATCCAGGCGACGCCGACGCTGATCGCGTAGAGCAGCACCAGCGGAATCGCGAGCAGGAACATCGAGATCATGTCGGGCGGAGTCAGAGCCGCGGAGACAATGAAGATGGCGACGATCGCATAGCGCCAGTAGCTGAACATCATCTTGTAGTCGATCATCCCGAGCTTGGTGAAAAAGAACGCGAAAATCGGCATCTCGAACGTGAGCGCGAACGCGAGCAGCAGCTTGGATGAGAACGCCAGGTACTCGCTGATGCGGATGGTCGGGGTGACTCCGATGTTCGCGTATTGAGCCAGGAAAAATGCGTAGCCGACTCTGAAGACAACAGCCCAGCAGAAATATCCGCCGAGCACGAAAAACATCGTCGCAAAGAAGACGAACGGCTTGGCCATCCTGCGTTCGGTTTCGTACAAACCCGGCGCGATAAATTTCCAGATCTCGTAAAATACCGCGGGGCTGGCGATGAACAGACCGGCGATGAGCGCGACCTTGATCTCGGTGTAGAACGCCTCGCCGACGCCGGTGCCGATCAGCAGCACCTTGCCGCCCGAGACCGCGCGAATCGGCCAGGTCAGCAAGCGGAACAGCGGATTTCTGATCGCGTACGCGAGGATGAAACCGACGCCGATGGCGATGAAGGCGCGAATCAGGCGGGTGCGGAGTTCCTGCAGATGCTCGATGAGCGACATCCGCGCCTGTTCCGGCGTCTCCTCGATGGGCGCGGGCGGTGTGATATCCTCGCTAGGCACGGTGCGGGATGACCGGCTATGTATTCTCGGGCGGCTTTACGGGAGGCGGCCCGGACTTGGGCGCGATGGGCGCGGGCGGTGGCACCTTGGGCGGCTCGTCGAGCACGTCGGTCAGTTCGCGGAGGACGGTATTGCTCGCCAGACGCAGCTCGCGCAAGACTTTTCCCACCGTGCGCATAACCTCGGGCAGGCGTTCGGGGCCGACGACAATCAGCGCGATCGCGAGGATCAAAACTATTTCAAAAAGGTCCAAACTTCGATGACCGTCCGGCACACCGGCCAGTGCAATTCGATGACTTTGCGCGGTGCGGGAAAATTCCGCGCAACTTGGCCTGCTCCATGCCAGTTAATCATCATACCCGACCGGGGTGTCAACGATGCTTAAAACCGGGGTCGTTGCGGATCGCCGCTACCTGAAGCACTTCGCCGGCCGGGCGCATCCCGAGCGTCCGGAGCGCGCCGAGGTCATGATCGAGATGGCGGAGTCGCTCACGCGGCCGGATCTGAGATTCATGGCGCCGCGCGAAGCGACGCACGAGGAAATCGCGAGCTGTCATGTCCCTGAGTATATCGCGACGGTCGCGCGATCAGCGTCGATGGATCGGTTCGATTTCGATCCGGATACGCATAGCTCGCGCGCTTCGTACGAGACCGCGGTACTGGCCGCAGGCGGCGTGCTTACGGCAGTCGAGGCCGTGATGGACGGAGCAATAGATAATGGATTTGCCATTGTCCGGCCCCCGGGGCATCACGCACTGCCTAATCGCGCGATGGGATTCTGCTTCTTCAACAATGTTGCAATCGTGGCGAAGTGGCTAATCGAAACACGCGGCCTCAAGCGGGTGATGATTGTCGATTGGGACGTCCATCATGGCAACGGCTCGCAGGATATATTTTACGAATCGCCCGAAGTGCTTTACGTATCGACGCATCAGTACCCGCAATACCCCGGCACCGGCTCGCTCCACGAGATCGGGTACGGCGCCGGACTGGGATTCACGGTGAATGCGCCGATGCCGGCGGAATTCGGCGACGCCGAGTATATCCGCGTGTTCGATCGCCTGATCATGCCGATCGGCCGCCATTTCAAGCCCGAGTTCATACTCGTCTCATGCGGCTTCGACGCGCATTTCCGCGATCCGCTCGCGCAGATGCGCGTGACGGAGGCGGGATTTGCAGCGATGGCGCGGCGGATGAAGCGGCTGGCCGCGGAATGCTGCGGCGGCAAGATGGTTGCGGCGCTCGAAGGCGGCTACGACCTCGAAGCAATCGCGGAGTCGGGACGCGCGGTGATCGACGAATTCGGACGCGACGCGGATGAGCCGATTCGTGCGGATGATGGCGGCGACCGGGCGATGCCGATGATCGAGCGGGCGGCGCAAAACGTCGGGCGCTTCTGGAATCTGGGCTAGGGCGATCGATGCTGCCGGAGCAACGCTCTGCGGGCAACGTCCCGGGTGAGAACGGGAGCGCGCGCAGTCGTCTCGTCTCAATAGGCAGTTCCGATTCGCGTGAATACCCACTAGACAAGCAGACAGTAGCCATTGGCAGCCATCCGTCGAACGACGTAGTGCTCGACGACGCGACGGTATCGCGCCGTCATGCCACGGTAACGCGCAAGCCGGGCAGCTTCGAGCTGGCGGACCTCGGCTCGACTAACGGCACGTTTGTCAACGGTGGCCGAGTGCGCGAACCGATCGCGCTGAAGCGCGGCGACGAGATCAAATTCGGCTCTGCGCGTTTTGCTTTCGTCGCTGCGGGCGATCCGATGCCGGCGCCGACGCGGGCGGCGCGCGCCCCGAGCCGGCTGGGACGGGGGCTGGCGGTTTTTTTCGCATTCGGAGTTTTCTCCGTCGCGGGAGTTCGTTACCGAAGCGAGATCGGACCCGCTGCGTCGGCGATCGCCGCATGGGTTTCGTCACGCCGGTCCAGCGCCGCGCCTTCGGCGACGAATACTCAGTCGGCAGCGGCCAATGCGGCGGCATCAGAAGGCCGAGCATCAGCGCCGCCGGCGATTCCAGCAGCAGTCCAGCCCGAATGGCTAAGGCGAGTGAACTACTACCGCGCGATGGTGAAGCTGCCGGCGATAGTCGAGGATCCGGCGCTGAGCAAGGGCGATCGCGCGCATACGATTTACGTCGTCAAGAACTACCGTGATGAGATCGCGCATCGCGGCCTCGGCGCCGAGATGCATACGGAAGATCCGGGAAGCCCAAACTTTACGCCCGAAGGGCTCGAGGCGGCCAAGGCCAGCGACATGGATGTGTGGTTCATGCCGGAACGGCCTGCCGACGCGATCGACCGGCCTGGTTTGTCCGACCCGGACGAATGGTCGGCGCAGCGAACACCGGGCTCGCCGGCGTGGTCGATCGACGGATGGATGTCGATACCGTTCCATCGCATGCCGATACTCAATCCGCGACTGACCAGCGCAGGGTTCGGAATCTACTGCGAGTCGGGAGCATGCGCCGCGGGCCTCAACTTATTGAACGGCTCGCAGCGGAAATTGCCGGCGGGCGTTGCGGACAGCGGGCCGATCGAGTTTCCTCCCGACGGCGCGACCGTCACGATAAGGTCGTTCGGCAACGAATGGCCCGATCCGCGCAGCAACTGTCCCGGCTACAAGCCACCGAGCGGACTGGCTATTACACTCCAGCTCGGCGCCTGGCTGGATACTCATCTCGGCGAATACTCAATCGCGCGAGAGAATGCCGACGGCAGCCGCACCGCAGTCGAAGCATGCGGGTTTGATTCGACTAGCTACTCGAATCCCGATGGATACTCACAAGAGCTGGGGCGAAACGTTCTGAAGTCTTACGGCACGCTCGTGGTGATTCCGCGCGCGCCGCTGGCCAAGGGCGCGAAGTACGCGGTGTCGATGAGCGCGAACGGAAAGCAGTACGACTGGACTTTCTCCACCGGTCCATGATGCGGATCGGCTAGCGCTGGAAATCGACCGCGATGATCGTCGCTATCGAATCGAGCGCGCTGTCGGGCGTCGCAATCACGAGCTCGCCGACCGGGTCACGGTTGAACAGCGTATCGGCCGCAGAGATTCGCTTGCGCACCTTGAGCGAAATCGTACTTGCCAGCGGACGCACGTCGCCGATGTGGCGCACCTTGACGCCGCGCACCGAGACGGACTCGTACGGCTTCATCAGCACGTGCAGATAGACCCGATTGCCGCGGCGCGTTGACGGTCCGTAGAACTGCCACGCCTCGAGTCCAGGGTCAGTGCCGACGATCGCCTCATCGTTGCGGTCCATCCAGTTGCCAATCGCTTCGAGCCGCTCGACGTGTTCGGGTGGGATAGCGCCGTCGCCCATCGGGCTCACGTTGAGCAGCAGATTTCCACCCTTGCCGGCCACTTCGCACAGAGTATGGATCAGCGACCGGATCGATTTGAAGTCCTTGTCCGACGGATTGTACCCCCAGCTGTTGTTAATCGTCAGGCAGGTTTCCCACGGGCCATCTGGCGGCTTGGGCGGGACGGCCTGTTCGAGGGTCTGATAGTCGCCGTAACCCGGGATGCGATCATTGATGACGACCTCGGGCTGGAGCGAGCGGATCATCTCGAGGAACTCGCGCGACTTCCATTCCTCGGGCGTGCGTTCCCATCCGCCGTCGAACCAGAGCAGATCGATCTTGCCGTAGTTGGTCAGCAGCTCGCGCATCTGGGAGAACATGAATTTTATAAATCGATCCCACTGTTCAGGCGTCGAGCGGCGCCAGTTGCCCCACTTGTAAGGCTTGTCCGACTCGACGAATGCCGGATAGTCGGGATGATGCCAGTCGATGAGTGAGTAATACAGTCCCAGCTTCAGGCCCTCGGCGCGGAACGCATCCGTATATTCACGAACTATATCGCGCTTGAATGGCGAATACTCAATTGAATAGTCAGAATGCGCCGTATGGAACATCGAGAAGCCGTCGTGATGCTTACTGGTCAGGACTGCGTATTGCATCCCGGCGCGTTTTGCCATCCGCGCCAGCGCGCGCGCATCCCATTTTGTCGGATTAAAAGTCCTGGCGGTTGAGTGATATTCGTCCACCGCGACGCTCTGCGAGTCGGGCAGCGCGCCGACGCCCCCGACCAGCGGCCACGACAGCTCGAGCCCGCGCTGGCTGCAAGGCGCCCAATGGATGAACATTCCGAATCTTGCCTTGTTAAACCACGATTCCATAGGCGCGCATTGTCGCCTTCCTCGGATGCGCGTGTCCATCCCGAGCCGGGCAGCGGCGCCGTGGCCTTCGTCCGGCTGGATGATCGACGGCTGGATTGGGTCGCATCGGCACTTGCGGATTGGCGACGCCTCGAATACTTCCATGTAGGACTGTTGGAATAACCTTATGCATGGACGGTTGGTTGATCGTTCGTGCGAATGCGAGTGGATAAAATGAAACGCAACTCCTTTAGATTGTCGTGTCTTGCCGTCGTGGCGGTGCTGGTGCTTGCCTCGGCTTGCAAAGGCGCAACGGATGGACTCCCAGTGAGAAACACAGGTCATTACGCAACCATCGAGACCGAGCACGGCGCCATAATCGTCGAGCTCTACCCCGCCGTCGCACCCAAGACGGTCGCGAATTTCGAGACGCTGGTGAACAAGGGCTTTTACAACGGCCTGACCTGGCACCGCGTTGTTCCGGACTTCGTGGTGCAGGGGGGAGATCCTGACGGGACGGGAGCCGGTGGCCCGGGCTACACCGTGCCGGGCGAAATCAACAAGAATGAGCATCACCTGCGCGGCAGCCTGGCCACCGCGCGCACGGGCGACGAAGTTAATCCGCAACGCGCGTCCAGCGGCAGCCAGTTCTACATCTGCCTGGAGCCGCAGCCGGGACTCGACGGCCAATACACCATCTTCGGCGGCGTGATTAAGGGCATGGACGTGGTCGATCAGATTCAGAAGGGTGACCACATGAAGAAAATCACGCTCGCGAAGGAGCCGCCCAAGTAGCCGCGGCGCGTCGCACATGGCGGATTCACGAAGCGGGCACCCCGATCGGGCGGGGCCCTACTTCACCGTTGACCTGCATCTCCACACCAATCGCGGCAGTGCGGATTCGAACCTGGCGCCGAAAGACCTGGTCGATCGCGCGCGTGCGATCGGAATCGGCGCGGTCTGCATCACCGAGCACGACAACATGTGGGATTCCCGCGAGATCGCGGCGCTGGCGGCCGACTCTGGCGTAATTTTTATCCGCGGGATGGAAGTCACGACCGACATGGGGCATGTCGGCGCGTTCGGGCTCGAGCGGTACGTCGGAGGAATCTACAAGCTCGCCGAACTGCGGCGCGTGGCGGACCTCGAAGGCGGGATACTGATCGCGAATCATCCGTTCCGCTACAAACTCGACCCGCGCTTTTCGTTCATCAACCCGGACTCAGAACTGATCGATCCGACTTATCCGGACCGCGCGGCCGAACTCAAAATTTTCGAGATGGTCGATGCGATCGAAGTGCTCAACGGCGCGTGCGGCGAGGACGAGAATGTGTTCGCGCTCAAGGTCGCGCGTCATCTTGGGTTGGCGGAGGTGGCGGGCTCGGACTCGCATTCGGCGGGCTCGGTGGGATGCGTGACGACGCTGCTCGACGGGCCAATCAAGGACGAGCGCGAGCTTATCGATGCGATCCAATCCCGGCGATGCCGCGCGGGCCGCGGCCTGCTGAAGAGCGCGCTTGCGCCTTTCGAGCTGTCGGCGAACCCCGGCTAGCGCGGCAAGCAAGCTCCGAGGTCGAAGCGTTTTCCTTTCTTTTGCGGCTTTGCCAGATTTGAAAGGAAAATTAGCCTACGACTGCGACCTAAGCTATGGATAAAGCCCTTGCTCATGCTACAATTTCCTTTCAAAACGCTATTCAAGCAATTTGAAAGGAAAATGTCTTGAGGCTAAGAGAACTCACTATCGAGCAGCGCAGAATCGCGGTGGATGCAGCGCAGCTTTACGAACATTTGCTCGAACTTCAAGCCGAGCGCCAAGCACTTCGCGGCGGATTGCACTGGAAGAAAGTTGCCGGCCGCGACTACCTCGTGCGCACGATTGACCGCCATGGCGGCAATCGCTCTCTGGGCCCGCGTTCGCCCAAGACCGAGGAAGCTTACCGCGAATTTACCGAAACTAAACGCGACCTCGACGAGCGGATTCGATCGATCAATCAAGAAGTCGCGCGCCAGGCCAGGTTCTGCGTCGCCGCGGGAGTGAATCGAGTTCCGCGGATTGCGGCCGACATAGTAAGGTCGCTCGATGCCGGCGGGCTGCTGGGCAGCCATCTGATTATTCTCGGCAGTCATGCGATCTATGCCTACGAAATGGCGGCGGGCGTACAGCTCAAAGCCGGACTTCTGCAAACCGAAGATCTCGACACGCTGCTGAACACCAAGGTTGAAATCGAACTGGCCGGCTCGATACGAAGTTCAGGCCTCCTCGGAATCCTTCAGCGCGTGGACAGAACCTTCAAGCCTCAACGGAAAAGGTCATTTCGCGCTGTCAACGCGAAGGGCTTCATGGTCGACTTGATCCGGGCGCCAATCGATTCCCCTGGCGGCCTCAGCAGCATTGGCAGCGGACTGGATCTGATTGCGGAACCCCTGCACGGCCTCGAATGGCTTGGCGCGGCGCCGCGAATGACCCAAATCGTGATCGCCGACAATGGCTTCCCGGTCAGGTTTGTGGTCCCTGAGCCGCGCGTGTTCGCATTGCACAAGCTGTGGGTCTCGCTCCAGCCGACGCGAGATCCAATCAAGCGCAAGCGCGATTTCCGCCAGGCAGAGGCAGTTGCACAACTATCGCTCGACTACTTCAACTTGAGGTTCGATGATCCCGCGATAAAAGCGCTTCCGGCCGCGCTTACCGCGATGATTGCGGGCTTGGTCGAGCGGCTCGGTGAGCGAAGCTCGAAGACGCGAGGCGAGCCGACGGCGCTTCCGCCGGGCTTCGAAGATCCGGAGGGCGAGGATCATGCGGATTAGATCGCTCGGCGGCATTGTTCGCCACGCGATCGATCCGATAAAATTTCGTTGCCGCCGCTGAGACTTTACCGATGAGTGCCAACAAGGATCGCCTCGCCCTGATCGAGCAACTCTCCTCGATCGGCGGCGAACATTCCGAGGATCTTCGCGAGACCCTGGACCGGGTTGCCCTGGCGATCGCCACCGGCATGGAGGCCGAGGTCTGTTCGCTCTACCTGTTCGATCCGCAGCGCGAGCGAATCGTGCTGCGCGCCACGGTGGGACTCGATCGCGAATCGGTCGGCAAGGTTTCGATGCGCCTCAGCGAGGGACTGGTCGGGCTGGTGCTGGAGAAAGACGAACCGGTTTGCGTGCCCGACGCGATCAGCCATCCGCGCTACAAGTACTTTCCCGAGACCGGCGAGGAGCGCTTCCATACTTTTCTGGGCGTGCCGGTTCGCGACGGCCGCAAGAAGCCGCTCGGAGTGCTGGTCGCGCAGACGCTCGAGCGGCGCAAATTCAACAAGAGCGAAATCCGCCTGCTCAACACCGCCGCCAACCAGGTCGCGCAAATTCTTTCTCATTTCAGGCTGCGCGAATCGCTCGTCACCAAGGAAAAAGAGCGGCTCGAATATCGGCGCCGGATGATCGAGGCCAACCGCCAGCTCAAGGACTACGAAAAAGTCGGTGGCAAGACGCGCCACGCCCCGCCGGCGAAGATTCGCCGCCCCCGGCTGGCAGGGCTTTCCGCGTCACCCGGATTTGCGCAGGGAAACGCGCACGTCGTCGGCACACTTCTAAGCAGCGTCGATCGTAACCAGAAGTCCCGCGACCCCAAGGCCGAGGTCAAGCGCTTCGAGGACGCTCTGGCCCGTTCGCTGGCCGAGCTGGCGACGCTGCGGATACGGATGGCGCCGCTGATGCCCGAGTCGGACCTCAAGATCTTCGACGGCCATCGCATGATTCTCGAAGACGAGGAGTTCGTCGGCCGCATCCGCGGTGCAATTGCCGACGGCTACACCGCCGAGAGCGCGCTGTTCCGGGTCATCGAGGAACTCAGCACCTCGATGCTTGCGGTCGCAGACAATTATTTGCGCGAGCGCGCGACCGACTTCCGCGACGTCGGCCATCGCGTGTTGCGTCATCTGCGCCAGGAGGAAAAGAGGGCTCCCTTCACCAAGCCTACGATTATAGTCGCCGAGGAGCTTACGCTCTCGCAGCTGATGCTGGTCAGCCACGACAATCTGGCGGGGATTGCGCTGCAATCGGGCGGCGTCACCTCGCACGCGGCGATCCTGGCGCGGGCGTTCGAAATCCCGACCGTAGTCGGCGTCGAACATCTGATGGAATCGGTCATCGAGGGCGATCAGCTCGTGCTCGACGGCAACTCGGGCGTCGTTTACGTCAATCCCGCCGCCGAGATCGAGCGCGACTACGTGAGCCTGTCCAAGCGCTACGAGGCATTCAAGCGCGAGCTTATCGAAGAGGGCAACGCGCCGACCGCGACCCGCGACGGCCATCGCGTCATGATGCTTGCGAATATCGCGCTGCTGCCGGATATCCACCTGGCGTTGCGCTATGGCGCTGAGGGCGTCGGGCTGCTGCGTTCGGAATTCTCGTTCCTGACCTACGAGGATTTTCCCGACGAGACTCAGCAGCTCGCGCTGTACGGCAAGATGCTTGAGCTGCTCGGCAAGCGCCCGATCACGATTCGCACGCTCGATATCGGCGCCGACAAGTATCCGCCGTACATGCGGGTGCCGCGCGAGGACAATCCGTTCCTCGGCTGGCGTTCGATACGCGTCTCACTTGAGATGCCGGGGCTGTTCAAAGTTCAGCTCCGCGCCATTCTCCGCGCCGCCGCCAAGCACGACGTCCGCATCATGTTCCCGATGATCTCGAGCCTAGAGGAATTGCGCCGCGCCAAGGAATTGCTGGCCGAGTCGCAGGCCGAGCTGTTCAAGGAAGGACTCGAGCACAATCCCAATATCGAAGTCGGAATCATGGTCGAAGTGCCGTCGGCGGTGTGGCTCGCGCCGCGCCTTGCGCGCGAGGTCGATTTTTTCTCGATCGGGACCAACGATCTGATCCAGTACCTGCTCGCCGCCGATCGCAACAATCGCAAAGTCGCGCACCTGTACGAGGCGCTGCATCCCGCGGTCATTTCCGCCATCGCCGAGGTCGTCAACGTCGCGCGCGCGGCCGACAAGGAGGTTTGCCTGTGCGGCGAGATGGCCAGCGATCCGCTGGCAACGCTGCTGCTGGTCGGGATGGGTCTCGACGAACTAAGTCTGAGCCCGCTATTTATTCCGGTGGTGCGCAAAGTCATTCGGGAGGTCGATTATCAGACCGCCCGCCTGATCGCGCGCGAGACTTTACAAATGGCCAGCGTGCAGGAGATCAAGGGTTACCTGGTCGAACGCTATCGCGATTTGGGCCTCATCAATCTGGTCGAAATGTACCGCTAGTTACCCTCTTTCCAGAATTGTCACGATAAATTCACTCGACTTTGGCGCTATTAATGTGTTTCAATGAATTGTTGACATTTTTGGTCGGGATTTATTTACTCTCTCTGACCGACCGGTTAGATACCGTCAGGGCCCGCGTTCGGGTATGATGCGCAGGGTGGGTATGCTGGGGTAGGAAAAAAAGTAGAGGATCTATGGTATTTCTTATATTATTAGGCGGATTTCTGGTTTTCGCGGCAGGTGTCCTCTATTGGCTGTTGGGGACGAATCGTTATGGCGGTGATCGTCCGGCCGCCACGCTTCAGTTGACCGCACGCAAGGGCGCGACCGCCGATGCGGCGATAAAGCCGGAGCCTTGCCGCACGATTCGCGTCTATTTCATCAAACCCTCGCGCTACGACGAGGAGGGCTTCGTCCAATATTTCCGTTACGGGGTTCAGCCCAACAACACTTTGACGGTGCTGACGGCGCTCAACGAGGCGTTCAACAAGCGTTACGCGGTCGAGCGAAACGTCCGCCTCGAGACGGTAATTTGGGACGAAATCTGCGACGGTGTAGTCAGCCCTGAGACAATCAAGGCGATAAAGGAAAAGGCGCACGAAGATGGGGTCGAGTTGCTGATCGGGCTGGCCGGTGTGCAATCGAATCAGTATCCGCGCGGGCGCGACCTCGCGCTTCAGTTCGTCGCCGAAGGCTTGCCCACGATGATGGGCGGCTTCCATGTCAGCGGCTTTCCGGATTCGTGCAAGTTCCTCAACGAATGCGGCATCACGACCGTCGTCGGCGAGGCCGAAAACATTTGGGGCGTTATCGTCGAGGACTTCCTGCGCGGCGAGTTGCGCAAGAGTTACTCGGTCACGGAGGGAATTCGCGCCAAGACCGGCCAGGACGACATCACCGTTCCGCTAATGACGGAGTCGCTGTTGCCGATGCTCGACGATCGTTATCTGACGCGATTTTTCAACGATACGATGACCACGCTCGACACTTCGCGCGGGTGCCCTTTTACCTGCTCGTATTGCAGCGTGAAAAACGTGATGGGCCGCACGATGCGCTCGCGCGAGCCCGACGCCGTCGTAAGCTGGGTGCGCGACGCATGCCGCAATCACGGCATCGAGTCGCTGTTCCTGGTCGATGACGACTTTTTCCGCTCGCCGCGATGGGAAGAGATTCTCAGCGGCCTGATTGACGTGAAGAAGGAGTATCCCAAGCTCTCCTTCATGATGCAGGTGGACGTCGATGCGTCATGCTACGCAAATGTCGCCGACGGCGAGACCGAGACCGCCAAGCATCGGCGCAGCAAACGTTTCACCGAACTGGCCGCAGCCGCGGGATGCTACCAGGCGTTCGTCGGAATCGAGTCGCTCAATCCCGACAACCTGAACTTTGCGACCAAGTACCAGAATACCGACGACCGCCAGCACAAGTGGAAGCTGGAAGCGGCACGCGCGCACGTGATCGACAAGTATCGTCGCGTCGTCGAGAACTGGCACAAAGTCGGTGTGTCGGTGCACGCCGGCTACATGCTGGGATTCCCGTTCGACGGTCCCGATTGCGGGCGCGTGGCGGTGGCAACTCTGAAAAAGATCGGCTTCGACCTTGTGTCGTTCTTTATCATGACTCCGCTGCCGGGCACTGAAGATCAGGCGCGCTTCACCAGGGAAGGCGCCATCATCGACTGGGACTTCAACCAGCTCGACTCGCAGCACGTCACGCTCAAGCACGACAAGATGGACAAGGAAAGCTGGCTCGGCGCGTACCGCGACGCTTACATGGGCTTCTACTCGATCCCGCGCTTTCTTCACAGCATTTTCACCGTATGCGCCGGCCGCGGACTCAATGCGGAAGCGCGCTGCTCGGTGCTCCGTCAGTTCACCTATTATTTCTTCAGCCATCGCCAGGGGCGGCATCCGATGGTCGGCGGGATATGGCCGATTCGGCGCCGCGACGTCCGCCGTGTGGCAGTCACCGACGATGAGGCGCGCCGCTTCTACCTCGGCGGGAAGCGCTTCGGCGCGATTTTGCGCGGCGACGCCGGCGAGGGATTCGCCGGGGCTCCGGCGTAAGCGACGCCAATTTAACGACCTGACAGAAGACCGGCGCGATCCGATCGGGATCGCGCCGGTGTGCTTTTCGGGTGCTATCGGGCGCTATCGGGCGCTAACATCCGCATCGCCTCAGAATTATCCGCGCCAGGCTTGCGCCGAAGCCGTATAAAGGGCTAGGGATTGCCCGGGGATTCCGTCGTGATCACGCCGACCGTCATCGTCGCCGCCTTGGTCGCCATCGCGGTACTGATCTTCGTCCCACACATCTTCCGGCTGCTTGTCCGCCTCGCGACCTTTTTCATACCTGTGGCGATCGCCGTCATGGGCATCGCGATGATCATGAACGACGAGACGATTTTCGAAAGACCCGGTGCCGCGCAGCGCGTGGTCCGGTTCGTCACGATGAACTCCGCGGCCGCCAGCCAGTCAGGTTCCGGCTCGGTGATTTGCCAGATGGGCAATCAGCCCCAGCCAGGGACTCCTGCCGAGACCGCGCCGCGCAAGCGCGTCGCAAAAGAAGAAGTCTTCGGCAAAGCTCATGGGGGCCGAACCGCGCTGCCGATCGCGACGCCGGCGCCGTTCGACGATGTCTTTCCGGAATTGATTCGCCGCTCATATCCGGGAATCCCGCGCCAGAAACTGTTCCAGCTCTCGCAGGACACGATCAACTCGCTCGGTGGATGGAAAATCGTCAAGGCGGATCCCCGCAACTTCACCATCGATTGCATCTACACGACGCAAATCTTCAAATTCGAGGACGACGTGAGGATCACGGTGCAACCATCAGGCGTGATCGACGTGTGCTCGCGCTCCGGCTTGGCGCGCCCCGATGCGACCTCGATGCTGCGCTACTTCCCCGGTGACCTCGGCGCCAACATTGGGCATATCAAGGAATTTTACGAGGCGCTCGAGCCGAAGATGGATGAGGTCTACAAGGAAGAGCAGGACCGGGAGAACGCCAAGAAGCCGCGCTAACGCGCACGCGCGCGCAGGGGTGACCCCTGGCCGTTGGCACGGCTGGCCAGTATTAAGAGACCGCGCGCCCGCGGCAGTAGCTACCAGCAGTGCTTTTGACAAGACGCACGCGATCCGGTCAAGCTGTGATCGTATGGCGATGCGGGAGACTCAGATCGACGCGCTGGCGACTCATCTCGTGCAGGGGCTTATCGATCGCGGCATGATCAAGCCCAAGGGCGACGTCAAGGAACTGGTGGCGTGCGTGGTCGAGCTGATGTCGGCGAATTTCGAGACCGAAGCGCAGATCGACGAAGAGGCCGACAAGATGGCGGAGGCGGAGGCGCGCCGCGATACGCGCCTGGACGTAACGCGGCTGCGCAATTTGATTCGCCAGCGGTTGGCCGAGAAGAAGAACTTCACGCTCTAGGCGACATACCCGCAGAGTAAGTCTTCATGAAGCTCACCGAAGCACGAGTGCTGTTCCTGGCGCGCGAGTCGCTGGCAAAATTGCGCGACGAGGGCCTGGCCGAGATCGCGAACTTTCCGCTCGCGCTACGTCAGGCGCGCGAAATCGTCGCACAGTTCAACGAGCAGGGCGACGAGATCGATGCGATCGTGAGGCGCAAGATCAATTCGATCAAACGCGGCATCGTCGAGGGTTCCAACGAATGGAGCATCCTCTACAAGCGCTACCGCGACGAAGAGATGCGCAAGAAGGGCCCCCAGCGGCAGGGGTGACCCTTGCACCGCAGGGCTGAGCCCTGCACCCAGTATTAAGGCCGCGCTCCGTTGTCGCGCGCGGGCACTGCACCCAATGTTAAGAGCAGGCGAGAGATAGTGGGTACGTTGGGTTGGCGGTTTGATACAATCGGGGGCATGGACGATAACGAATTTCGGGAGCGGTCCGATATCGCCTTGACCAAAGTCGCGAAATGGCTCGAGGACCTCGACCCGGACGAAGTGGACTACACGACGGCCGACGGCGTCGTGACGATTGAGTTCACGGGCGGCGCGAAGTTTATCCTGTCGAGGCAATCGCAGATGAAGCAGATGTGGCTCGCCGCCGGCTCGCACGGATTCCATTACAGTTGGGACGCTGTGCGCGGTCTGTGGCTCGACGACAAGGACGGCCACGAGTTGTTTCCACGTCTGGCAGAGGCGATATCCGAGCAGCTCGGGCATCCCGTGGAGTTCTGAATTTTAAGCGGCAGGGCGATGGGTGCAGGGGCAGGCGCCTGCTCAGATCTCGTCGCGGATGATTCGCGTCGCGATTACCAGCGCGGTGGCGCCGGCCGTGGACATCAGGATCGCGCCGACAAAGTTATGCGCCTGCACGCCGAGCACCGCGAAAATCATTCCTCCGATCACTCCGCCAAGCAGGCCGAGCGCTATATCAGCCATCATGCCGTAGCCGTCGCCGTTGAGAATCTTCCCGGCCAGCCATCCCGAAATGAGTCCGATTAGAATCCATGCGAACATGATCGGCCCTGTCCTCCCTGTTGTCGGCCGCGACGCCCGAAAGTTCGGCGTCGAGCCTTCATGCAAGAAGGAGCAAGAGCGTTGCCATCGGGGATACGCGCGAATTGGTGGGTGAATCAGGCGCAAGTGCGGCGGATATGATGCCGAATTTCGACTGCACCGCCGGATTGCGGCTGCGGGGCAGGGGGGAGGCGTAAGACGGAGGTTGCCCCAGATATCGGTTTAGCTAAAACTGATCGCCGCGGTGGCGATTCGATCCAAAATCCGGGGTGCGATCTCAGGATTCGGCGAGGTCGTTGCGCGTGCGCATCTCCCCGGATGGCGCACGCGCGAAAATATCGCCATCGGCGCGATCCACGATCCAATCGCGGAGCGCCGCCACGAGGCGATTCGGCTGATCAAGAATGTTCGGGTGTACGACGACCTCGAGCTGATGCTCGACGGTGAGGCTCCCTACTTTGTCGATGTCGCCAGTCCCCCGGGGATGCATCATGAGGCCGCACGCGCGGCGCTTAGAGCGGGCGCGCACGTGCTGGTCGAAAAGCCGCTTGCGCTCACGCTTGCCGACTTCGACGAACTCGCCGCGATTGCCGCGGAAAAACGGCGCGTGCTGATGTGCGTGCACAATTGGAAATACGCGCCTGCGTATGCGGCCGCGCGCCGGGCTGTCGAAGCAGGGCGGCTTGGCGAGATTCGCTTCATGTCGATCGACCGGCTGCGCACAGAGCCTGCGGGCGCGGGCGGAAGCGGCGGCAAGTGGCGCGCGTCGGCGGCGTCGGGCGGAGGGATTCTGATCGATCACGGATGGCATGTGTTCTACTTGATGTATTGGATGTTCGGCGGCGAGTCGCCGGTGTCGGTTTCGGCGCGGCTTGAATCGCCGGCGGGCGTTGACGTTGAGGACGTGGCCGACGTGCGAGTCGGGTTTGGGGCGGGGCGTGTGGCGCGTGCGCATCTGTCGTGGCGCGCGCCGGTGCGCAGAACTTCGGCGGTCATCTATGGAGAGCGCGCGTGTATCGAGATCGAGGGGGATCGGGTCCGGCTGACTGATCGGTCGGGCAAGGCTGAAGACCTGTCGGTGGATGATATCCCCGATGATTCGTACCATTCGGCGTGGTTCGGCGGAGTCGCGCAGGAGTTCGAACGAGCTGTTTCCGAAGGAACCAATTCGGCCGTCGCTGTTGCAAGGCGCAATTTGGCCGAGGCGCGCGTCGCGCTGGCACTAATCGATGCGGCGCGACAATCATCTGTCAACAGCGGCATCGAGATAAATATCCCGTAAAATCAGGTAGTTAGAGCGAAATCTCTCACCGGGAGCATTTTGGCTCGAACTGATCGCCTGACCGCTCGGACTGTCTCTCTTGACTTTCGGGAGTGTGACGGTAAAGTTGCCATTGACCGAAAGGTTAGGCGGATTATCGAGACGGGAAGCACTATGGGCGCATTGCAGGTCAAACAGCTAGGCACATCCGAGCCGCGCACACAGTCGCAGGATTCGCGAGACGAGATTCTGAAGGCGGCGATGCAGCTATTTGCAAATCGCGGATTCCATGAGACGTCGATGTCGGAAGTGGCGCGCGAGGCGCGGGTCAGCAAGGCGCTGATTTTCTGGCATTTCAAGACCAAGGAAGAGCTGTTCGTGGCGGTGCTGAACCGGTTGCTGGAGCCGTACTTCATCGATTTTGCGGAAGAAGCGGCGATGGACGAGCGCGCGCAGATTGAGAAGCTGGCGGAGTCCTACCTGTCATTCGTGCGCGACAACGCGAGCTCGGTGCGTTTTTTCCTGGCGCAGATGCTCCACGACGAGCGGCTGTCCGAGAGTCTCAACGACCAGGTGCTCAAGCTGTATAGCGGATATCGCGCGATGCTGGTCGAACTGATCGCGCGCGCGCAGCAAAAGGGCATCTGCACGCGGCGGACGGCGCCCGAATCGGCGGCGGCGTTTCTGCTGTCGGCGCTGAACGGATTGCTGATCGAATACTTGTTCATGGGCGAAAACGCCGTCGATCCGGAGGGGGCGGTAGCGATGGTCGGCGAGTGGCTGTTCGGGGCACCGCCGGGGTCATCTTCAACGGAGGGGGGCGGCGCGCCGGCCGCCTGAATTTTTCACTCTTTCACTTTCTTCAACATCCCAGGAGAACGCACGGGTATGCGCATTCCGCTTAGACAAATGATCGATCTGGGCCGCTACATACGCGCGAAGAAGCGTTCGGGGGAGAAGTATTTTCCATTGGTGCTGATGCTCGAGCCGCTGCATGCGTGCAACCTTGCATGCATCGGATGCGGGCGAATCGTCGAGTACAAGGACACGATTCGCGACATGATGCCGCTGGACGAGGCGCTGCATTCGGCCGAGGAAGCGGGCGCGCCGATCGTGTCGATCTGCGGCGGCGAGCCGCTGATGTACAAGTATATCGTGGCGCTGACGCAGGGATTGATCGAGGCTCAGAAGCGTCACGTCATGATCTGCACCAACGCGGTCCTGCTGGAGCGATTCGTGAAGCAGGTGGCGCCGAGTCCTTACCTTAGCTTCAACCTGCATCTGGACGGGATGCGCGAGACCAACGATCGCGTGACCGACAGGCAGGGGCATTTCGACACCGTCGTGAAGATGCTCAAGATGCTGAAGCAGAAGGGCTACCGGGTGCAGACCAACACGACGGTGTTCCGCGAGACCACCGCTGAAGAACTCGAAAGGATGATCAAGTACCTGACGAGCCTGGGCGTCGATGGGATGCTGCTGAGCCCCGGCTATCACTACCAGGTGCTGAGCAACAGCGAGGAGTATCTCAAGAAAGAGGAGATGCCGGCCAAGTTCCTCAAAGTCCGCGACATGGCGGACGACTACAAGATCATCAATACGCCGATATACCTGGACTACCTGATCGGCAAACGTGACATGCAGTGCAGTCCGTGGACGACGGTGACGCGCAATCCGCGAGGATGGAAGGGGCCCTGCTACCTGATAACCAACGGGCACTACAAGACGTTCAACGAGATGCATGCGGCAACGGACTGGGAGTACTACCGGACCAAACAGGATTTCCGCTGCCGCGACTGCAAGCTGCATTCGGGATTTGAAGGCACAGTGGCGCTTGATTTCGGCAAGAATCTCAAAGACTCGTGGCGGATGGTGCGGCATTACGCGGCGTGAGGGATTGCTCGCGCTGTCGAAGCGGAGAGTGCTCGCGCGCAGCTGACCAATCACCCTTGCCAGGCGGGAGGGAAACGATCGCGTGAGGAAAAATCCCGGTCAGTTTTTCAGTGCTGCCGTCGAGCCGACGTCAGCGCCGCCGGCATCCAGGCAAGAGAAACGAGACGTGTTCGACTTGCACAGATATTTGAAGGAACGCGGGCAGATTATCGAGCGAGCGCTCGTTCAAAGCGTCGAGGAACCCGCGGGCGCGGCGGCGCGCTTGCATGAGGCGATGCGCTACTCGCTGTTGGCGGGCGGCAAGCGGCTGCGGCCGGTGCTTGTGCTGGCGTCGTGCGAGGCGGTCGGAGGGAAAGTCGAGGCGGCGATGGGACTGGCGTGCGCGGTCGAGATGATTCACACCTACTCGCTGATTCACGACGACCTGCCGTGCATGGACGATGACGATATGCGCCGCGGGCGCCCGACCAATCACAAGGTCTATGGCGAAGCGATCGCGACGCTGGCGGGCGACGCGCTGCTGACGGACGCATTCAAGGTGCTCGCGCGCCCGGCGGACAACAGCGCGTCGCCGGCACTCGTGCTGGAAACGATCGCGGAGCTCGCCGGCGCGGCGGGATCAGCCGGGATGGTCGCGGGGCAGGCGATCGATCTGCTCGGCGAGGGCAAGTCGAAGACGGTCGAGGAGCTCGAAGAACTGCACGGCAAGAAAACCGGGGCGCTGTTCCTGGCGTCGGTTCGCGGCGGTGCGCGCCTGGGCGGCGCGAGTGAGGCGCAAATCGAATCGCTCGACGCATACGCGCGCGCGCTCGGGCTGGCCTTCCAGGTCGTCGATGACCTGTTGGACGTGCAAGGCACGCCCGAGCAGATGGGCAAACGGACGCAAAAGGACGTCGAGCGCGGCAAGGCGACCTATCCCGCGATATTGGGAATCGAGCGCTCGCTCGATTTGGCGCGCGAGCTCGAAACGCGAGCGCATCGCGCAATTGCCGGCTTCGGGGATAGCGCCGACGCGCTGCGCCACCTTGCAACCTTCGTCGTGGAGCGCAAGCTGTGAACGCGGCCGAAGCGTCGGTGGAAATTGCGGGGACGCATTCGCGCCAGGCCGTGCTGGTGGAGCCCGGGCGGCTCGAATTGCGCGACTACGTCGTGCCGCATCCGGGGCCGGGCGAATTGCTGATTCAAATCCGCTGCGCGTTGACTTGCGGCACCGATCTGAAGATGTTTCGGCGCGGACATCCGCTGTGGAAACTTCCGATTGCTTTCGGTCATGAGTTTTCCGGCGTGGTGATGGAAGCCGGCGAGGGCGTGACGGCATTCAAGGCCGGCGACGAAATAATGGCCGCGCCGACCGCGCCGTGTGGGATCTGTTTCTACTGCCAGCATGGGCAGGAGAATCTTTGCGACGACGCTGTGGGGCGGATGGTGCTCGGCGCGTATGCGGACATGCTGGTGCTGCCGGCGCACGTCGTTGCGCGCAACACATTTATCAAACCCGCGGACCTGCCGTTCGAAGAAGCCGCGCTGCTCGAGCCGCTTTCGTGCGTGGTCCATGCCCAGGAAATGGCGCGTCCCGAAAAGACCGAGACGGTGGCGATCATCGGCGGCGGCGCATTCAGTCTGCTGCACATGCTCGTGCTGAAGGCCGCGGGCGTGCGCGAGGTGGTGGTCGTGGGGCGAGGCGCCAAGCGCCTGAAGTGGGCGGAGGAGATGGGCGCGGACCGGGTGATCGACGCGCGCAGCGTCGACGCGACCGCGGAAATCGCACGGCTCAACGGCGGCTTCGGTCCCGACCTGGTGATCGAGTGCACGGGGCAAGTCGAGGGATGGCAGGATGCGGTGGCGCGGGTGCGGCGCGGAGGGCGGGTAGTTTTTTTCGGCGGATGTCCGGTGGGCACGGTACTCAGCGTCGACACGCGACTGATGCATTACGACAATCTGACGTTGATGGCGGCGTTTCATTTTCGGCCGCGCGACGTGCGGCGCGCTTACGAATTGCTGGAGGGGCGTGCGCTGAATGCAGGCTCGGTCATCAACGCGCGAATGCGGCTTGGCGATTTGGTGGAAGTGTTTGCGATGCTCGAGCGCGGCGTGGTCCTGAAATGCGCCGTGATTCCATAGTGGATTGCGGTGAGGTTGCGGCGGGTTCCGGGGGGACGCGGGCTGAGTTCAGGCAAGGGTGAAATATGAGGCAGGCTATTGAAATTGAAAGCACGGCGATTGCCATGTCGCCGCATGATGAGTTCGCCGCAAAGGTTGATTACACGGTAGATCGCGCGCAGCGCGCGCTTATCGCGCTGCAGAAGCCCGAGGGCTACTGGCACGCGCCGCTGGAGGCGAATGCGGAGATGAACGCGGAGTTCATCATCTTTAACCATTTCATGGACACGGTCGATCGCGAGGTCGAAGCGCCTCTGAAGAAGCATCTGCTGGACATTCAGAGTCCGGACGGGAGCTGGGCGCTTTACGCGGGCGGCGAAGGGCATCTCTCGACGACGATCGAAAGTTATTTTGCGCTGAAGCTCACCGGCATGCGCGCGGGTGACGAGCCGATGGCGGCGGCGCGGCGCTGGATCCTGTCCAAGGGCGGCATCGTGAACTGCGGGACGCTGGCGCGCTTCTACCTGGCGGCGATGGGCCAGATAACGTGGGAGGCGACGGCTGCGCTGCCGGTCGAACTCGCGCTTTTCCCGAACTGGTTCCCGTTCAACATTTACGAACTCGGCTCATGGGCGCGCGGAACGCTGATGGGGCTGATGATGTTGCAGGCGGCGCGTCCCGAGAAAAAGATCGACTACCAGCGCGGAGTGCTGGAGTTGTTCATCCAGCCGCCGCATTTCACGAAGTTCAAACAGCCGCGCGGAAAGAAATTGCTGTCTCTGCGCAATGCGCTGAATCTCGCCGACCAGGCGCTGCGATTCTACGATCGGCACAAAATCAAATCGATCCGCGCGCGCGCGCTGCGCCAAACGGAAAACTGGCTCATCGAACATCAGGCGGCCAACGGCTCATGGGGCGGAATCGAGCCATGCTACCTGCTGAGCGCGATGGCTCTGAAAGCCAACGGCTACCGCAACGACCATCCCGTGCTGAAGAAAGCGATCGAGGCGTCGCACGAACTCATTTGGCACTTCAAGGACTACGACATGTACATGCCGTGCGTGTCGGTCAACTGGGACACGGCGCTCGCGGGCCGGGCGCTGCTGGATTCGGGATTGCCGGGCGACCATCCGGTGCTGAAGCGAACGTCGCAATGGTTTATCGATCATCAGATTTTCAAGAAGGGCGATTGGTCGGTAAAGCGGCCCGACCTCGAACCGGGCGGATGGGCGTTCGAGTTTTACAACGACTGGTATCCCGACGTGGACGATTCGGCGGTAATTCTGTCGGTGATGGCGGACTCGGCAGCTGATGACGGCGCGGCCAGGGAGCGCGCAATCCGCGCTGGTGCGAACTGGGTAATGGGAATGCAATCGAAAGACGGCGGCTTTGCGGCGTTCGACGCCGACAACGATTCAACCTGGCTCAATCATCTGCCGCTCGCGGACGTGGAAGCGGTGACGGATCCGTCGTGTCCCGATCTCACCGGGAGGGTGCTCGAGATGATGGCGTCGGTCGGCTATCGCACCGAGCATCCGGCGGCGAAGCGCGCCATCGAATGGCTCAAGCGAAATCAGTCGCCAGCGGGCGGATGGTGGGGACGGTGGGGTATCAACTATATCTACGGCACATTCTCGGCGCTGTCGGGCTTGCGCGCGATCGGCGTCGATGTCAACGAGCCGTGGATCAAGCGGGCGGTCGAGTGGCTCAAGTCGAAGCAGAATCCCGACGGCGGCTGGGGCGAGAGCCCGCTGTCGGACAAAGATCCCGCGTGGCGCGGGCGCGGCAGCAGCACGGCGTCGCAGACGGCGTGGGCGCTGATCGGATTGATCGCGGGCGAGTCAGGGATCAGCGAACACGCGATGCGCGGCGTCCAGTGGCTCTCAGAGCGGCAGAACGATGAGGGCGCGTGGGACGAGAGGGAATCGACCGGCAACGGATTCCCAAATCATTTTTATCTTCGCTACCACATGTACGCGCATTACTTTCCGCTGATGGCGCTCGGGCGGTTCCGCCGGCGGCTGGCGGAGACGGCGTCACATTGAGCGCATCGCGATGAAGGCGATTTCCATTCTCGGCTCGACCGGATCAGTCGGCGTCACCACGCTGGACGTGGCCGCCCGATTCAGCGACCGATTTCGCGTCGTCGCGATGGCCGCGGGACGCAACCTGGATCTGCTGACGGAGCAGGTAAAGCGCTTTCATCCCGAACTCGTCTCGGTGGCGACGCCCGAACTCGCGCGCGAACTGGCGGCGCGCGTCGGTGCGCAGCGCGTGACGATCGTTCATGGACTCGAAGGCGCGATTGCCGTCGCAACGCATCCCGCGGCGAAGCTGGTGATGTCGGCGCTGGTCGGTGCGATGGGATTGCAGCCGACGCTGGCCGCCATCAAGGCCGGCAAGGACATCGCGTTTGCCAACAAGGAAGTGCTGGTCATTGCGGGCGAGTTGATCACGGCGGCGGTGCGGGAGAATCGCGTGCGGCTGCTGCCGGTGGACAGCGAGCACAACGCGGTTTTTCAATGCCTGGAAGGACGCGGGCGCGAGTCGTTGAAGCGGGTCATTTTGACCGCGTCGGGGGGACCGTTTCGCGAGCTGGCGGCCGATAGTTTCGAATCGATCACAGTCGAGCAGGCGCTGAAGCATCCGACCTGGCGTATGGGCAGCAAGATTACGATCGATTCGGCGACGCTGATGAACAAGGGGCTCGAGGTGATCGAGGCGCGGTGGCTGTTCGACCTCAAGGCCGCCGAGGTCTCGGTGGTGATTCATCCGCAGAGCGTGATCCATTCGATGGTCGAAATGATCGATGGGTCGGTGATCGCGGAGATGGCGATACCCGACATGGCGATTCCGGTGGCTTACGCGCTTGCGTATCCGGAGCGGCTGCCGATGACGCATCTGAAGCCGCTGTCACTGGTGGAAAATTCGCTGTTGACGTTTGAAGAACCCGACCTGAGACGCTTCCCGTGTCTGCGGCTGGCGTACGAGGCGCTCGCGGCGGGGCACACGATGCCCGCGTGCCTCAACGCCGCCAACGAGGAACTGGTGGCGGGCTTCCTGGCGGGGCGCGTGCGCTTCATGGACATCCCGCGCCATATCGAAACGGTGATGCAACGGCATCACAACTCGGCGGCGCGAACGATCGAAGATCTGCTGGAGACCGATGGATGGGCGCGGGCCGCGGCGCGCGAACTTATCGGAGCGCGACCGGTCGCAGCCTGAGACGATGGCAAACGCGCGGGCCAACGTGCAAAGCGAAGGAACCTCGTATGCTGTGAGTGCAGCGCGGGACGCGTCGCCGCCGGCGGGAGCGTTCGACGTAGCGAGCGCGTACCAGTTCTGCGCGCGGCTGGCAAAATCGCACTACGAAAATTTCACGGTCGCGTCGTGGCTGATGCCCCGCGAGATGCGCCCGCACATGTATGCGATTTACGCGTACGCGCGGATGGCGGACGACTTTGCCGACGAGCATCATGACCTCGCGATGCTCGACGAATGGGAGCGCGAGCTCGACCTGGCGTACGCCGGCACGCCGCGCCATCCGGTATTTATTGCGCTCGCCGACACGGTGCGCCGCTTCGAAATTCCGCGCGAGCCGTTCAAAGACCTTTTGACTGCGTTTCGATCCGACGTGAACTTCAAGGGCTTCGACACGCTCGACGATCTGCTCGGCTATTCGCGCTACTCGGCGAATCCGGTTGGACGGCTGGTGCTTTACCTGTTCGGCTACAGCGACGCCGAACGGCAGCACCTGTCGGACCTGGTCTGCAGTGGATTGCAGCTCGCCAATTTCTGGCAGGACGTTGCAGTCGATCTCGACAAGGGACGAATCTATCTTCCGCGCCGCGACATGGAACGCTTCGGAGTCACGCCGGCGGACCTGGCCGCGCATACGTCGTCGCGCGAGTTCGTGGATTTGATGCGTCATGAAGCGGGAGTCGCGCAAGCGATGCTTGTTGAGGGGGGAGAATTGCACAAGTGCGTGAACAAGCGGCTCAGGCGCGACATCGTGATGTTCGCGGGCGGCGGGCTGGCGATTATCCGCGCGATCGATCGCGTCAACTACGACGTGTTCCGGATGCGTCCGGAACTTGCGAAATTCGACTACCTGAAACTCGGATGGAGCGCGCTGCGTGGACGGCTTGAAGTCTGACAGCAGCGCCGCCGGGATCGAAGAAGTCGCCGGCCGCGACGACGCGTCGCTCGATGCCGACTACGAACGCTGTGCGCAGATCACGCGGCGCTCGCGGTCGAGCTTTTACTACGCGTTCATTTTGCTGCCGCCCGAACGGCGCCGCGCGCTCCACGCCGTCTATGCATTCTGCCGTTTCATCGACGATATCGCCGACGACGAAGCGATTCGCGAGCCGGCGCTGCTGCTGAGGCGGTGGCGCGAGGAACTTGACCGCGTGTATGCGGGCGTGCCGACGCGCGCGCTCTCTCGCGCGCTCGCCGACAGCGCGCGGCGATTTACAATTCAGCGGGGTCTTTTCGAGGAGATCATCGCCGGCGTGGAGATGGATCTCTCGCACAAGCGCTATCAAACGTTTGAAGAGCTGCGGCCGTACTGCTATCGCGTCGCGTCGGCGCTGGGCCTCATCTGCATCGAGATTTTCAGCTACCGCAATCCGTCGGCGAAGTTGTACGCGGAGAATCTCGGACTGGCGCTTCAGTTGACCAATATTATCCGCGACGTGGGCGAAGACGCCGCGCGCGGCCGCATTTATCTTCCGCTGGAAGACCTCGCGCGATTCAACGTGAGCGAGGATGAAATTCTCGGCGGCGTGTACTCGCCGAACTTCGTCAACCTGATGGAATTCGAGGCGAAACGCGCGCAGCAACTTTACGCGAAGGCGCGGAGCGCGCTCGCGCCGGAAGATCGCGCGACGCTGCTGACGGCCGAGGCGATGCGGCTTATCTATGCCGCGTTGCTCGAACGGATCATCAAGTCGAACTATCGCGTGCTCGACCGCCGCCACAGCCTGTCTGCGCCGCACAAGCTCTACCTGGTCGGCCGCGCGTGGGCGGTGGGACGCTTCGGCGCGCCGCAAGGATAAGTCGGATGCGCGTGGCGAATCAGATGGCAGCGGCGATCAAAGACGCGGTCGTGATCGGCGCCGGGTTCGCGGGACTCAGCGCCGCGGTTGCGCTCGCGGAGCGGGGCGTGCGGGTCACAGTGCTCGAAGGAAAACCCGCGCCCGGCGGGCGTGCGTATTCGTTCACCGATCCGGACACGGGCGATTTCGTCGACAACGGACAGCACGTCCTGATGGGTTGTTACGGTGAGACGCTCGACTTCCTCAAGCGGATCGGCGCCTACGACCAGTTGGTATTTCACGAAGATTTGGAAATCGAAATGCTCGCGGGTCCCGGCCACAGCGCGATCCTGAAAACGGCGCGGCTGCCCGGACCTCTGCACATGACGGCTGCGTTGCTCGGATACCGGCATCTGAGTATCGCGGAGCGGGTTGCTGTTATGCGCGGCGGACTGCGCATGCTCGCGATGAGACGGTTCGGCGATGGCGAATTGCGTCGTCTCACCGTCGCGCAGCTGATGGATCGCATCGGGCAATCAGAACAAGCGCGCCGGTGCTTCTGGTATCCGCTGTCGATCGCGACGCTGAACGACGAGCCGCAATCGTCGTCGGCGCAGTTGTTGGCCGAGGTCCTGAAGCGCGGGTTCTTTTCGCGTCGCCGCGACTCGGCGTTCGTTTATTCGCGCGTCGGGCTGAGCGACCTGTACTGCACCGGCGCGCAGCGGGTGATCGAGCGCGCCGGCGGGAGGGTTGTTTCGCATTCGATCGTGGAGATGCTGGAACCTGGCGCTCGAGGGGATGTCGCAAGCGTGCGGCTGCGCGACGGGCGGCGAATCGAGGCGTCGGCCTTCATCAGCGCGGTCCCGGCGCCTCAGTTACTGCGTTTCCTGCCTGAAAGTGCGGTTGCCGATCCGTTTTTCTCGCGCTTCACGGGTCTTTCGAGCTCGCCAATCATCTGCGTTCACGTGTGGCTCGATCGCGAAGTGACTAATTCACCGTTCATCGGCTTTATCGGCACTACTACTCAATGGCTATTCAACAAACGTCAAATATTCGCGCAGCGCGGCGAGGCGCATCCGGGTTACCTGAGCTTTGTAATCAGCGGCGCGCGAAAGCTGGTCGATCGCAGCAGCCAGGAAATCCTGGATATCGTGATTAACGATCTCCACGCGATGATTCCCGCATCGCGCGGAGCCGGAGTCGTGAAGTCGCTGGTGCTCAAGGAGAAAAACGCTACGATGGCCCCGGACCTTCGATCGCATGAACTGCGTCCGACGGCGAAAACGCCGATCGCGAACTTCTTCCTGGCCGGTGACTGGATACAAACCGGTCTGCCGGCAACGATTGAGAGCGCGGTGATTTCGGGACGGGCCGCAGCCGTTGCCGTCTCCGAGCGAAGTGCTGAATAGCTATTGATGGAATTCGATGACTACTAAGTTAGCGCTGGTGACAGGCGGCAACGGATTCGTGGGATGCCACGTCGTGCGCGCGCTCCTTGCCCGGGGCGATCGCGTGCGAGTGATGGCGCGCGAGAACGCGGATTTAAGTGCGCTGGTTGGTTTGCCGGTCGAGATCGTGTGGGGCGATCTTCGGTACTTCGATTCCGTGGACCGCGCGGTCAAGGGATGCAACGAGGTTTATCACGTCGCCGCCGATTACCGGCTGTGGCTGACCGATCCGGCGCCGATGTATGCGACCAACGTCGGGGGCACGCAGCATGTTATCCGGGCCGCAGCCAACGCGCGCGTTTCGCGGATCGTTCACACCAGCACGGTGGGGGCGCTCGGAATTCCGCACGGCGGGGTGGGGCGCGAAGACACGCCGTCGTCGCTCGCCGAGATGACGGGTCATTACAAGAGGTCGAAGTATATGGCTGAGCAGGCGGCGCTGGAAGCCGCCCGCGCGGGCGCGCCGGTTGTGATCGTGAATCCATCGACGCCGATCGGCGCGCTCGACTTAAAGCCGACTCCGACCGGCCGAATCATCGTGGACTTCCTCAATCGGCGGATGCCGGCGTACGTGGAGACCGGCCTCAACATCGTCGATGTCGAAGATGTCGCGCGCGCCCATTTGCTGGCGGCGGAGCGCGGCCGAATCGGCGAGAAGTATATTCTCGGCGGCGAAAATCTCACGCTCAGGGAATTTCTCGGGCGGCTCGCCATGATTTCCGGGCTGCCCGCGCCAAAGATGAGGATTCCGTACGCGGTCGCGTTGGGGTACGCGCTCGGCGCCGAAGCGTATGCGCGCACCGTCACACGCCGGGCGCCGCGCGCCAGCCTGACCGAAGTGCGGATGGCGCGAAAGCGGATGTTCTTCGACTCATCGAAGGCGCGCGCAGAGTTGGGTTATTCGCCAGGGCCGATCGATGCGGCGCTGGCGGCAGCGATAGAATTCTTCAGATCCAAGGGGACGGCCAGGAGCGCCGCGTAAACCACGCCATGCATTTAATACTGTCCACGATCATGCTGCGCCCGTACGTGTTCATCTTTCTGGCGAGTTTTCTGTTTATCGCGATCGTGAACTTCGGTCTGCGCACTACTGTTTTGTTTACGGTCCTGACCTACGCCGCCTCGCTCGCGTGCGAGTGGTCTTCAGTTCACAACGGATTCCCGTTCGGGCTGTATCACTATATTGACGCGAGCCGCGGGCGCGAGCTTTGGGTGTTCGGCGTTCCGTTCATGGATTCGTTGTCTTTCACGTTCCTGGCTTTTGCCAGCTATACGGTCGCGCTGTTGCTCAGTTCGCCGTTGTATCGGCGGGGTGCTGATTTTCGGATTCTCGACACATGGCAAATTCGCCGTGCGCCGCGAGTATGGCTGATGGCAGCGCTGTTCATGATGATGGTGGACATGGTCGTCGATCCACTGAGCGTGCTCGGCGACAGATGGTTCCTCGGCAAAATTTTCTGGTACGATCCGCCAGGGCCGCACTTCGGCGTGCCGATCAGCAACTACCTGGGATGGTATTTCGTCGCCGCGATCACGATTGCGATTTTCCAGTGGCTCGACGCGATGCTTAATCGCGGCTCGGCGAAGCTGGCGCGTTCGCTTCCCGCGATGCGGTCGCGTGCGCTGCTTGGTCCGGCGCTCTATGCGGGGATCGTGATCTTCGGAATCACGATGCTGTTCCGAATCAACGCGCCGGAAATCGGATGGGCTGCCGTGTTCATCTACCTGCCCTTCACGGCCCTGGCGATTCATATCCTGAGCCGCCGCGAATCCTACGGCGACCGCGCGGCGATCGAGCGCCATCTTGCAGACTTTCCCTACGAGCGCGTTCTTCCTGTCTGGAGGCCGACGAGCGCGCGCACAGGCGAGCCGCGCCGCGCCACAGCCTGGCGAGCATCGAGAGCTCCAGAGGAAGCTGCAAAAGTTCGCATTCGCCAAGTGTGACAAGCGTCGGTCATCGAGCTGCGACGACGTTAACCGGAGGTGACTCAGCATGCTGCTCAAGGACAAAGTCGCGTTGATCACGGGTGCGGGTTCGGGAATCGGCCGCGCCAGCGCGATTCGGTTCGCGCAAGAAGGCGCGAAGCTGATGCTCGCCGACGTACGCGCCGAGTCGGCGAGCAATACCGCGGCTGAGATCGAAAGGGCTGGCGGCGTTGCGAAGTCAGTGTCGGTGGACGTGCGCGTCGGCGCCGAAGTCGAGCGGATGGTCAATGAAACGGTCAGCGCGTTCGGCCGCCTCGACATCCTGTTCAACAACGCCGGCGTCTTCGTGCCCAAAAACGTGGTGGACACGAGCGAGGAAGAATGGGACTGGGTCGTGGACGTATGTCTGAAGGGCGTATTCTTCGGCTGCAAGTATGCGATCCCGCAAATGATCAAGCAGGGCGGCGGCGTCATCGTCAACACCGCCAGCGGCGCGGGAATCAAGGGCGTGCCGGATCTGGCCGCCTACCAGGCGGCGAAGGGCGGCGTCGTGATCATGTCGAAAGGAATCGCGCTCGACTTCGCGCGCGACAAGATTCGATGCGTGTCGATCTGCCCGGGCGTGATCGAGACGCCGATCGCCGAGAATTGCAACATCGTTCCCGCCGGCGCGTCGCAGTTGGTTTGGGAACGCACCGTAAACATGCATCCGCTCGGGCGCAACGGAAAGCCGGAAGAGGTCGCTGCGCTGGCGGCGTTCCTGGCGTCGGATGAGGCGGGGTTCATCACGGGCGTCGCGGTGCCAATTGACGGCGGGCTCAGCGCGGGCGCTTTCACTCCACCGGCTCGCGAGCACGCCTAGCCGCCGGAACCTCGCCGTCGTGCGCGATAGCCGTCAGTGCGTCGGCGATTGCGGCGGTTGCGCGCGAGAGGTTTCGAATCATCCGCGGCAGCTTAAGCATCGTTGCCGGATTGCGGATCAGGTAGGACGTCGCGACGAGCGGCCGGATGTTGCCGTCCTGGTCGGCCATCGCCGCGCCGACTATTTCGTCGTCAACTTCGTCGAGCACCGCCCGGATCGCGACGAACGGGATCCCGCGCGCGGCGGCTTCTGCGGCAATCGCCGCGGTTTCCATGTCCACCGCGATCGCACCGGTGCTTTCCTTGGCGCGTCGCTTCTCGGCGCCGGTGGCGAGCACGCGATGCGATGTCAAAATCGCGCCGGTCGAGTACGCGATACCCGCGATCGCAAGCGAGCGGCCGATCGCGCGGATGTGCGCGTCGCCGACGGCCGTCACTTGCTCGGCAACCTGGCCGTCGGCGTGAATCGTCAGAGTGCGGTCGGAGAGGACGAGATCGCCCGGCTTCAGCCCGCTCGAAAGCGCGCCGGCGACGCCGGTCCCGATTACCAACTCGGCGCCGGGTATCAGATCGAACGCGCGGCGCGCGGCATCTCTTGCGCGGCTGCGGCCGATTCCGTGGCCAACGACAGTGAATTGTTTGCCGCCGATCTCCGCGCGAAAGCCATGCAAGCCGTCGAGAGCGAGCGGAGAGCGGTTGCGGAGCCGGCGCTTGAAAGGCGCGATCTCGCGCGCGAAAGCGTAAAAGAGAAGAATCAATCGCGTGGTCTCATTTTGGACTTCTTTTTCCGAGCGCGCGCTTGAGCGAACCATCCGATGCTAGCAGAATTGTGCCGGTGGTTTTCACTTTTTCACTGGTCCAGCAGGGCCGTTATCCGTCATCCGTGGCGATTCGCGGTGGCGCAGTTTGAAGCGCCTGATCGTTAACGCCGACGACTTCGGCTTGTCGCCCGAGGTCAACGCCGCCGTCGTGCGGGCGAGTCGCGACGGAATTTTGCGCAGTGCGAGCCTGATGGTCGCGGAGCCCGCCGCGCCGGCCGCTGCTCAAATAGCGCGCGAAAATCCCGCGCTCGACGTGGGGTTGCATGTGGTGGTCTGCCGGGGACGCAGCCTCCTCGATGCGTCGCGGCTCGGCGCCGCGGTGCGCGCGTCGGGAGAGTTCATCGACAATCCGGTGGCTGCGGGGATGCGATATTTCTTCGACCGATCGATGCGCGCTGCGATGACCGGCGAACTGCGCGCGCAAGTCGAGCGGCATCTCGAGCTGATCGGCTACCTCAACCATATCGACGGGCACTTGAATTTCCACGTCCACCCGTTATTCGCCGATATTTTGGTTGACCTCGCCGTCGAATATAAAGTGCCATGCATCAGGCTTCCGCGCGAGCGCGTGATGACGACGCTGCGGCTGCGCCGGGACAATGCGCCGCGCAAGCTCGTCGAATCGATCATCTTTCGCACCCTGTCGCGCCGAACCCGCCGGATGATGGCGGAGCGCGGCCTCACCTCGACCGACGCACTGTTTGGACTTCATCAGAGCGGTCATCTGAGCGAGGACTACGTCGTGGGTGTGATCGATCGTATCCGCGATGGCGCCACGGAAATGTATTTCCATCCGGCCGCCGATATCGGCGGAGTCCCGCCTGCGGTCGAGGCGCAACTCGAGGTCGAGATTCTCACCAGCCGGCGCGTGCGCGATGCGATCGATCGGAATGGAATCGAACTGATCACGTTCGCCGATCTTGCAAAGGGCAATCCCGCCGCTTGATTCAACTTTGCATCTGGCGTTCCCTGTGAGTGGTGCCAAAAAAAAACTTCCCGAGCGGGAGGCCGGCGTCCTGGCGGAGGTAAAGATTCGACCGGCAGAGCGCAACGACCTGCCGCGCCTGACGGAAATTTACAACTACTACGTCGTCAACACGCCCATCACCTTCGACTTGAAACCACTCTCGGTGCACCAGCGCGCGCGATGGTTCGATGAGCATGCCGGCACGAAACGGTATCGCATGTTCGTCGCGGAAGACGCCGGCCGGGTCGTCGGCTATGCGTGCACGGGACCGTTTCGCGACAAGGCGGCGTACGACACGAGCGTCGAGACGTCCGTTTACTGCGCGCATGACGCGAAGGGGCGGGGAATCGGTGCGATGATGTACCGGGTGCTGTTCGACGCGCTGAAGAACGAGGACATTCATCGCCTGTTGGCGGGCATCACGATTCCCAACGACGCGTCGATCAAGCTGCATCGAAGGTTCGGCTTCACCGAGATTGGCGTCTTCAGCGAATGCGGCCGCAAGCTCGACCGTTACTGGGACGTCGTGTGGATGCAGCGCCCGCTCCGGCTCGGCGCCGTGCCATAAGAGCGGTGGTGGTCAAGTTCGATTCGTGTGAGTCGTTTCAGTTCACGACCGAAGCGAGGACCATGTCTGAGAGCCGCTGAAGACGGTCGAAATTGCGCGATTCCTCCAGCAGTCCAGCGGTCAGGCACACGAACGTCAAATCCCGCTCCGGATCGACCCAGAACATCGTCGAGCCAGCGCCGAGACCGCCGAACGTCGAGGGCGACGCCGTCGTGCCGAACGGGTGCGGGAAGATACCGGTCCCGCGGATGAAAAAGCTCAATCCGAGATAAGCGGGGAATTCGCCCCATCCGCGCGCCTCGAAGGCATAGCTGAACAGATTATTCGGGAGCGTGCCGGTGTGATTCGTTGCGGCCAGCCGGATCGATGCCGGCGACAGCACTCGAACTCCGTCGAGTTCGCCGCCGCGCCTGAGCATCTCGGCCCATCGCAAGATATCGCCTGCTGTGGAAACTGCACCGCCGGCCGGAATTTCAGCCTCTGCGGTTAGCAGTGCGTTCATCGCTTCGAGCAATTCGGGCTGGAAGACTCCGGGAGTTCGGTCCCGCACCACTATTGGAACGAACCGCGCGGCGAGATCCTTGCGCCGACCCAGGGCGGTGTCTTTCATGGCCAATGGCTCAAAGAATTCCTGCGCGAGAATGTCGCGGAACGACCGACGCCCGCCGTCAAGTCTCCGCACCACTTCCGCCAGCACGGCGTGCGCGGTAAGCGCACTGTAGCTGACGGCGCTGCCGGGAACAGAATCGGGGAGTTGCTGGCACGCGGCCGCTACAAAAACCTCAAGGTTGCCGAACAACTCCGGCGGGAGCACGGGAGTTGCCATCATCCCGCCCGTGTGCGTCAGCAGATGAGCAACTGAGATCCGCTGCTTGCCCTTGACTCCGAACTCCGGGATCACGTCTGCGATCTTCGTTGTCAGCAGAAGCTCACCCCGTTCCACGCGCGCCAGGACTGCCGCGGTGGTCATCGTCTTGGTAATCGACATGATCGCGAAAATGTCATCGGTGCGCGCGGCGCGGCTGCTGGCCCTATCGGCGAAGCCGACTGCCTCATGAGCCGCCACCACCCCGCCCCGAGCGACGGCGTACACAACTCCATCGTAGCGGTTGCTCGCGACATCCTGCCGTATCGCGGCGGCGACCCGTTCGAGTCGTGCTGGATCGATTCCGATTTCTGCGGGCTTGCCGGTCTTCATTGAATACCTCCTGCCAAGGACACAACCGAATTTTCAACATATAGCCTAAAAGTAAACTTAAACCAGTGCCTGCGGCTCGCCACCGAATCAATTGCTCGCGCCACGGCGCGGTTTGAACTAGGCTATGCATCTGCGGGGCGCGCGCCCCGCGCGATTTTTCACTTTTTCACGCCCGACTGCATACGGTGAAAAAGTGAAAAAGTGAAAAGTGAAAAGTGAAAAAGGAAGAGAGACCAGATGCCCGATCAGGATGGAGCTCCAATCGCTGATGCTTCGGATGATTATCGACTGCCGAAAAACGTCACGCCCAAGCGCTACGAAATTCGTCTGACGCCCGATCTCAGCGCGTTCACGTTTCAGGGCGAGGTGAATATCGCCGTCGTCGTCAACGATGCGACCGACGACGTCGTGCTGAACGCGCTCGAGCTGGAAATCGACAAGGTGACCGCGGATCGCGGCGGAAAATCTCTGGCCGCGAAGACCGAGCTGGAACCGGCCAAAGAACGTGCGCATCTCCGATTCGCCGAGAAACTTTCGCCGGGCGAATGGCGGCTTAAGATTGCGTTCCGTGGAATCCTGAATGACAAGCTGCACGGCTTCTATCGCAGCCAATACCAGGACGCGTCGGGCAAGACCCACCTCGCCGCGACGACGCAGTTCGAATCCACCGACGCGCGCCGCGCGTTTCCGTGCTGGGACGAGCCGGAGCTCAAGGCGAGCTATAAAGTGACGCTGGTTGTCGATGAGCACCTGGCCGCCATCTCCAACGGCGGACAGGAGAGCGAGCGCAAGCTGGCGGGCGCCAAGAAGGAGGTCGTCTTCAAGGAGACGATCCCGATGTCCACCTACCTGGTCGCGTTCATCGTCGGCGAGTTCGATGCGACCGCGCCGGTCGATGCGGGCACGCCGCTCAGGATCGTTCACGTTCCCGGCAAAGAGTCGCTGACCGGTTGGGCGCGGCAGATTGGCGCGTTCTCGCTCAAATATTTCGCCGATTACTACGGGCTCAAGTATCCCGGCGACAAGCTCGACCTGATAGCGATTCCCGATTTCGCCTCGGGTGCGATGGAAAATCTGGGCGCGATCACGTTTCGCGAGACGGCGCTGCTCGCCGACGAAAAATCCGCGTCGCGCGCCGAGCTCGAGCGCATCGCCGACGTCGTGTCGCACGAAAACGCGCACATGTGGTTCGGCGATCTCGTCACCATGCGATGGTGGAACGGGATCTGGCTCAACGAGGCGTTCGCCACCTTCATGGAGATGCTGGCCGTTCACGCGTGGAAGCCGCAGTGGAAGCGATGGGACAGCTTCAGCGTCTCGCGCGCGGCGGCGATGTCGATAGACGGGCTGCGCAGCACGCGCCCGATTGAATACACGGTGCGCAGTCCCGAAGACTGCCGCGCGATGTTCGACATCCTGACCTATGAGAAGGGCGCGGCCGTGCTGCGGATGCTCGAGCAGTTCCTCGGCGCCAACGTCTTTCGCGACGGAATTCGCCTCTACCTGAACAAGCATCAATTCAACAACACCGAGACCGGCGACCTGTGGGACGCGCTCGAATCGGCGTCGCGCGATCCCGTGCGCAAAGTGATGGACTCGTGGATCCTCCAGCCCGGCTTTCCGATCATCGAGGCGGCGCCGGCTGCCAACGGCAGCGGACTCAAGCTCTCGCAGCGCCGCTTCTTCTATCTCGTCGAGGACAACCACCAGCTTTGGCATGTGCCCGTGATGGTTCGCGCGAAGACCGACCAGGGCGTTTCGACCCATAAGCTGCTGCTCGCCACTGGCGAGACGACTCTCGATATCCCGGGCAAGCTCGAATGGGCGCTGTTGAACGAGGGCGGCCACGGCTTCTATCGCGTGCATTATGCGCCGGCGCTGCTCGCTGCGATCACGAAGAATCTCGGCGCGCTCCAGCCGATCGAACGCTTCGGGCTGGTCAGCGATACCTGGGCGGCGACCGTCGCGGGACTTGGCCCGCTCAGCGAGTTCCTCAAGATGGCGCGGCTGTTCACCGGCGAGACCGACATCAACGTGTGGCGCGCGTTGATCGGTGCGTTTGCATACCTCGACATGATCGCCTCCGACGCCGACCGGCCCGCGCTGGCCGCCGCGGTGCGCGAGATCGTCGGTCCCGCCGCTGCGCGGCTGGGCTGGGAGCCAAAGTCCGGCGAGAGCGAGCTCGTGCACCAGTTGCGCGGCACGCTTATCGGCGCGCTCGGCACGCTTGGCGACGATCCCCAGGTTCACGAGCGCGCGCGCGACCTGTATGCGCGCTTCGAGGACAATCCCGATTCCGCGGATCGCGACCTGATGCCCGCGCTGGTGAATATCCTCGCGTATTGCGGCGACGCCGCGCGTTACGAGGAGTTCAAGCGAAAGTTCAAAGCGCCGCGCACGCCGCAGGAAGAACAGCGCTTCCTGTTTGCGCTGGCAAATTTCCGCGATCGCGATCTGCTGAAAAAAACCATGGAGATGACGCTCGACGGGCAGGTGCGAACCCAGAACGCGCCGTACCTGATGCATTCGCTGCTGCTCAACCCCGCCTGCCGCTACCAGGCGTGGGACTTTGCGCGCGCGCATTGGGACGAGATGATTCAGAAGTATCCCGACAACGCGATGCCGCGGATGTGCGAAGCCGCGGTCGCGCTCCTGGATCGCGAAGACGAGGTCAAGAAGTTCTTCGCCGAGCATCGCGTGCGGCTCGGCGGCAAGATTATAGATCAGCACCTCGAGCGGCTGAGCGTCGCGGTCGGCTTCCGCCGCCGCGAAGGCGCAAACCTGGATGCAACGCTCAAGGGATAACCAACAGCACCGAATAGTATCTCGGCGCCCGCGGGCTCTCGATTTTCAATCCCCGCAGACGCCGCAGCGCCTCCGCCAACCTCAAGTAACGCTTTAAGGTTTGTTTTCGGCGGGTTCGCGCCGCGCTCAGCGCGCCTGGATCATCCGCGCCGGCCGTGGCTGTTCGTGGCCGAGAATCGGATGCGGCCGGTACGGCTTCTCCAGCGCGGCAACTTCGTCAGCGGTGAGCTTCACGTCGACGGCCGCGATCGCCTCCTTGAGATGAGAGAGCCTGGTCGCGCCGATGATCGGTGCGGTGACGCCGGGCGCCTGCAGAATCCACGCGCATGCGATCTGCGACGGCGTGACGCTGCGCTGCCTGGCGATCTGTTCGACCACGCTCAGCACTTCGAAGTCGTACTCGCGGAAGTACATATTCTTGGCGAAGTCGTCGGTCTTGGCGCGTGCGGTTGGACCGGCGCCGCCCTTGTCGCGATTGCCCGCCAGAAATCCGCGCGCGAGCGGACTCCATGGAATCAACCCGACGCCGTTGTCGATGCAAAGCGAATTCATCTCGCGCTCCTCCTCGCGATAGACGAGGTTGTAATGGTTTTGCATCGCGACGAACCGGTGCCATCCGTTTTCCTTCTGCAGATGAAGCGCCTTGGCGAATTGCCACGCGGCCATCGAGCTCGCGCCCAGGTAGCGCACTTTTCCCGCGCGCACCAATGAGTCCAGCGCCTCCAGCGTTTCCTCGATCGGCGTCGTGTAGTCCCAGCGGTGGATTTGGTAGAGATCGACGAAATCCATCTTGAGGCGGCGCAGCGACGCGTCGCACGCTTCGAGAATATTCTTGCGGCTGAGCCCCGCGCGATTGAGACCCGACGCCATCGGGCCGTGCACTTTGGTCGCGACCACGATCTCGTCGCGCTTGGCCATCTCGCCGAGCCATCGCCCGGTGACCTCCTCGCTCACGCCGATTGAATAGACGTTGGCCGTGTCGAAGAAGTTGATCCCCGACTCGACGGCGGCGGCGAAATGTTCGCGCGCCTCGTCCATCGTCAGCACCCAATCGCGCCATTTCTTGTCGCCATAGCTCATGCATCCGAGGCAGATGCGTGAGACGGTGATTCCGGTCTTGCCCAATTTTGAGTACTGCATGATTTCTCCGAATTGTTTTTTGCTTTTTGTTTTTGTTTCTTGTTGGGTTCCGAGTTCCGCGCCCGCACGGCCAAACTCCGGCGCTCGCTCGCGTATGTCAAGGCCGGATTGATCTGCGGGCGGCCTCAGGGCGGGGCGGGCTTCGCCACCGCGGGATGCCGCGGGCGGATGTCGTAACCGTGGTCATGAATAAAATTCGCGCGCAGGTGCGCGAACAGGACGGCGTCGATCAACACCGCAATAAAGATGACGGCGATGAAGACGTACTTTCCCGGCTGAGGCCTGTCGTTCGTGGACATAAGAATCATTAATAGCATGACGCCCGCTTTGGGCATCCTGTTTCATTGCCTTGGCCGGCATATTAGGATGCAGGAAAGCCCGCTGGCCGATTGGTCAGGCGGAGGATTTACCGAAGATTAGCGAATTAAGCGGAAGGTGTCGCTGTCGCACGCCCGAAAGATGCGGCGCCGGAGGGAGTCTATGCGGGTTCTGTTCGTACATCCGAGTCCGCTTATGTACAGCGAGATTTATTTGCGGCTCGAACCGCTGGGGATGGAGCGGGTGGCGGCGGCAGCGCGCGCGGCCGGCCACGACGTGAGGATTATCGACCTGCAAATTTTCAAGCATCGCGATCTGTTTGCCGAACTCGAAAGCTTCCGGCCAAATGCGGTGGGTTTCTCGCTCAATTATCTCGCCAACGTGCCCGAGGTGATCGATCTCGCCAAAGACGTGAAGCGGCTGATGAAGGATTGTTTCGTTTTCACCGGCGGGCACAGCGGTTCGTTCGTCGCGGACGAAATCCTGGAGCATGCCGATGGCGCAATCGACGCGGTCATCCGCGGCGAGGGCGAGACCGCGACGCCGATGCTGCTCGACGCGATCGGCACCGGCTCGATCGCGAAAGTTCCCGGCGTCATGACGATGCAAGGGGCGGGACCGACGCCGGTCATGCTCGACGATCTCGACAAGTTTTTTCCGGCGCGCGACCTGGGGCGCCGGCGCAACAAGTACTTTATCGGCGTGCTCGACCCGTGCGCGTCGATCGAGTTCACGCGCGGCTGCCCGTGGGATTGTTCGTTCTGCAGCGCGTGGACGTTCTACGGCCGCAGTTACCGCAAATCGACGCCGGAAGCCGCCGCCGAAGACATGTTGTCGATCAAGGAGCCCAACGTCTTCATCGTCGATGACGTCGCGTTCGTCCATCCCGAGCACGGGTTTGCGATCGGTCACGAAATCGAAAAGCGCAAGATCAAAAAGCAGTACTACCTCGAGACCCGCGCCGACGTGCTGTGCCGCAATCCGGAAGTGTTCCGCTACTGGCGCAAGCTCGGCATGGAGTACATGTTCCTCGGCCTGGAAGCGATCGACGAGGAGGGACTGAAGCTGCATCGCAAGCGCTCGTCGATGGGCGTCAACTTCAAGGCGCTCGAGGTCGCGCGCGAGCTCGGCCTGATCGTCGCGATCAACCTGATCGCGGACCCGTCATGGGACGAGAAGCGCTTCGAGGTGATCCGCGAATGGGCGATCAGCGTCCCGGAGGTCGTTCATCTGACGGTCGCGACGCCGTATCCCGGCACGGAGTTGTGGTTCACGGAATCGCGCAAGCTGACGACGCTGGACTACCGGCTCTACGACATCCAGCATGCGGTGCTGCCGACCAAGCTGCCGCTGCTTCAGTTCTACCAGGAACTGGTAAAGACGCAGGACGTGCTCAACCGCAAGCACCTTGGCTTCGCGGCGCTCAAGTCGATGGCGGCCATCGTGGGCAAGCTCGCGCTCAAGGGACAGACCAACTTCATCAAGATGCTGTGGAAGTTCAACAGCGTGTACAATCCCGACCGGCAGCTCGCCGAGCATTCGCGGGAAGTGAAGTACGCGATGCGCCCGCCGTCGATGCATAGCGACGGGCGTCCGGCAGCCGACAAACTTTACATTCACATGCCGAAGCCGTCGCATCCGGATGCTCCGGAACCGGCCGCGGGCGACACCGCCGCGACGGGCGGCGGCCGGTGAGGTAGCCGACGAATAGTGCTACAGTCGAAGACTGCTATGAAGTTGAGAGTGGAGTTCGATCGGGAAACGGATGGTCGCTGGATCGCCGAGGTCCCCGAGTTGCCGGGCGTGCTTGCATACGGCAAGACCCGTGCAGCGGCGCTCGCGGCTGTTGAGGCGCTGGCGCTCCGCGTTATTGCCGACAGGATCGAAAATGGGGAGCTTACTGCCCTGCCTGATGTGCTTTTTCAATCTGAGTACGGGCGAAGTTAAGATTGCTTGGTGCAGTGCGGGCCGATAGAGGCTCGGCGAACTGTCTGCGTCGTGCGCTGTCGCGCTTACCCACCACATACGAAGACCATCCGTCGGACGGCTCGGCCAGAAAGCCGCTATCCATGATGGCGCTCCGATGACTCCCCGCCGTTAGGCGTCGCCGTCCTCTTCGCATCCGCAGACAATTCAGTTTCAGCAACATTGGAACAATTCTCAGTGAGAGTCTTCGGCCGATGAGATCTCTTCGTTTCAAGGACATGCGCGGCTTCTCGAATGCTCTGGATTAATATTCCGAATCACCTCGTATTAACTTGATCTTTGCCCTCATAATGGGCTAACTCTCTTAAATGGGCGATCCCTTTGAGCGTAGGGAAAGCGTAGAGGATAACGTGAGCGAGTGGTCGGCCACAAAGGCAAGTCGAGTCGTGGGCGGATTGCTGCGAATCGGCTGGAGCGTCAAGCGCACTCGCGGCTCTCATCGCACACTTGAGCGTTCTGGATTCCCCGATTACGTCTTCGCCTTTCACGACAGCGAGGAGATTGGTCCACGGATGTTAGCACAATCGCGAAGAAAACCGGGCTGAGGCCGGAAGACCTCTAGCCGGGTCGATGACCTCATCTCACCTTCTCCAGAATTTTCGGGGTGCCGCGCGGATCAATTCGTAAGTTCAATTTGTAACAACCGGCGAGCGCCCGTCCGATCTCGTGCGGCGAATCTTCCTCAATGAAGTGGATGCCCTTGACCGTCAACTCGCGCTGATTGGCACACCATCCTAAAAGGCACCAGAGTGTCCTAAGTGCGGGGCGCGGGTGTCCTGATTGAGTTTGAGGCGAGGGTCGTCGGTCGCGCATCGATAAACCACCAGACTAAGATTGTCAAAAGCCAGATCGGGAACAGAAAAAATAAGAGGCGGCCTGGGTGGCCTGAGAGAAGAGGGCATCCGGCAAGCGCCAGAAGTGCGACCGCAGCCACGATCGGAACTGTGAAGATCGCGTCCTGCCGAGACGGTAGTGGCCGGTTTTGAACGGCTGAGATAATCCTAAGGGAAAAGAACGCCGCGAAACCCACCAGAAAAAGATTCACATTACTCGGGAACGCGGCTTGGGTTAGGTACCAAGTCCCTATAATGAGCACCGAGAGCGAAAACCCACGCCAGCTATGTGGACCCGAAAGGTGAGGTACGACCTTTACGTGATACAAATAGAAATCTTCGAGGAATACTGCGATGAGAAAGGCAACTCCCCAAAGCACGGGCGAGTCCAGGTGAAGGACTGTATCGTTGATGCGGGGCAGCGTAGCCCCAACAGTCACCGCATACAGGAGGTCGACGAACAGCCCTCGCTCAGCCATCTCGGTTCCCTACAAGCGCAAGCTCTGTTTTGAGCGTTTTAATTTCAGTCCCCAGGTATTCTGCGGATGTCCCAAGTCAGTTGCATTCAGGAAATTGCCCTCAACGGGTGATCCGACTGATACGACGCCGGCGGCGAACGCGCAAGCGGCGATGAAGGTTTGCTCTCGCGCGGTGTTTTGTTGTTTGCCCTCGCGGGCGGTGCGGGCGCAAAATCGCGGTAGTCAGCAAACTTGACGCGTAAAAACCCTGGCGTATCGCGAGGAGCAATCCGATGGCCGAGAATCGCAGGCGAAAGTTCTGGGGATGGGGCTACGAGGACCAGGGGCTGACTCCCGAGCAGCAAAAGCATTTGGCCGAGCGAATCGCCCAGCGATTTGGGCTCGGGCCACTCGAGCTCACGCCGGCGCCAAAGGAAAGCGAGCTGAATCTGCGCGCGCCGCGCGTGAAACCACCGGCGGCGCTCGAGGCGATTTGCTCGACCAGCACCCACGATCGCGCCGGCCACACCTACGGCAAGGGATCGCGCGATCTCAGGCGGGCGTTCCGCCGCTACTATCCGAATCCGATCGACGTGGTCGCGTTTCCGCGCGATGAGAAAGAACTGACTGCGGTGCTCGAATGGTGCGACGGCGCGCAGATTGCAGCGGTGCCATACGGTGGCGGCTCGAGCGTCGTCGGCGGAGTCGAACCACCCGAGGGCGACCGCCATCGCGGCGCGGTCTCGATCGATTTGACACATTTGGACAAAGTCGTGGAAGTTGACCGGGTCTCGCGCGCCGCACGAATTCAGGCCGGGGTGTATGGTCCCGCGCTCGACGCGCAGTTGAAGCCGCATGGCCTTACGATTCGTCATTTTCCGCAGTCATTCGAATTCTCGACGCTCGGCGGATGGATCGCGACGCGGTCGGGCGGGCATTTCGCGACGCTATACACGCATATCGATGACTTCGTCGAATCGCTACGCGTCGTGACTCCAACTGGAATCGTCGAATCGCGCCGCTTGCCCGGCTCGGGCGCAGGTCCCAGCCCGGACCGGATGTTCATCGGCTCCGAAGGAATTCTCGGCATTATCACCGAGGCCTGGATGCGACTTCAGGATCGGCCGACGTTTCGCGCGGGTGCGTCGGTTCCGTTTCCAAGCATGATCGAGGCGGCAGAGGCGGTGCGCCAGATTTCGCAGGCTGGGCTGTATCCCGCGAATTGCCGGGTTCTCGACGAAGGCGAGGCCTTCAATTCAGGCGCGGGCAGCGGCGATGAGGCCGTGCTGGTGCTCGCATTCGAGTCGGCAGACCATCCACTGGAAGCATGGATGAAGCGTGCGCTGGAGTGCTGCGCGGATCACGGCGGGAAAATCCCGGCGGACGCCGCGAAGACCCGCACCGACGCCGACGCGACGCACGAAGGATCGGCGGGGGCGTGGCGCAACGCGTTTCTGAGCGCGCCCTACCTGATGGACACACTGGCCGCGATGGGAATGGTGAGTGACACGTTCGAGACCGCAATCACGTGGGAGCGATTCCCGGAATTTCATCGCCAGGTGATGGAGTGCGCGCGCGATACGATAGCCCGAGTATGCGGCAAGGGCTCGGTCACGTGCCGATTTACGCACGGTTATCCCGACGGGCCGGCGCCGTACTACACGGTTCTGGCGCCGGGCAAACGCGGCTCCGAGATCGAGCAGTGGGACGAAATAAAGGCGGCGGTCTCGGACAAGCTGATAGCGCTCGGTGGCACGATCACGCATCATCACTCGGTCGGCCGGTATCATCGGCCGTGGTACGACCGCCAGCGTCCGGACGGATTCGCGCGCGCGCTGAAGGCGGCGAAACGCGCGCTCGATCCGCGCGGGATTCTCAACCCGGGCGTGCTGATCGATCCGGATTGAGCGGCGCCTGCGCTAGTCGTCGAGGTTGAGTTGTTTTTTCGCCGCGTCGCTTATCATGTGCGGCGTCCATGGCGGATCCCACACGATCTCGACGCATGCGTCGTCGCAGCCGGGAATGCCGAGCAACTTGTCCTGGATCTCCTGCGTGATCATCATGCCCATTTGGCAGCCGGGCGCGGTGAGCGTCATCGTAACATTGACGACGCGGTTGTTGATCGCGACGCCGTAGATGAGTCCCAGATCCACGAGATTGACCGGAATCTCCGGGTCGTAGCACTCGCGCAGCACTTCGTAAACGTCTGCTTCGGTCGGTGCGGGCGAATTCTCCATAGCGCAGAGTCTAGTATATAAGAGGGTGGGTGTGCGCGAAATCCGCGGTCTCGCAACGTGCGGCGCGCGCATTCAGCGGAGGTCCGATATGCTCGACAAAGAAGAACTCTACGACCAGGCGGTCGACGCATACGCCGACGATAAGTTCGACGAAGCGATCGAGTTGTACAAACAAGCGCTTGAAATCGATCCGAAATACACCGATGCGCTCCACGGAATGACGATGTGCTACCAGGCCAAGGGAGATCTCGACGCAGCGATCGAGCTGACAAAAAAATATATCGCGCAGGAACCGGAAGACATCCTGGCGTACACCAACCTCAGCATGTTCTATCAGAAAAAGGGCATGGTGCCGGAAGCGGAAGCGGCCGGCGCCCAGGCGCGGCGACTCGATTGGAAGCGACAACTCAAGGAAGGCAAGAAGTAGGGGGGCGCGGTGAAGCTCAAGGACAAAGTTGTACTGATCACCGGCGGAGGCTCGGGCCTCGGGCGCGAGATGGGGCTGACGTTCGCGCGCGAGGGCGCGAAAATCGGCGTCAACGACATCAGGCCCGAATCGGCGCAAAACGTCGTGACTGAAATCGAGCGCGCGGGCGGCAAGGCGCGGCCGTTCGTCGCGGACGTGTCGAGCAGCACGGCGGTGCGGAAGATGTTCGCCGACTTCATCGCCGCGTTCGGCACGATCGACATCCTGATCAACAACGCGGGCATCGGACGCACTCGCGAATCGAGCGAGGTGATTCCGACTTACCAGAAGACCGACGAGGATTGGCGCAAGATGCTCGCGACACATCTCGACTCGACGTTTTTCTGCACCCGCGAGGCGCTCAAGGTGATGATCCCGAAACAGTCGGGACGCATCATCAATATGGGATCGGTCGCCGGTACCACGGGGCTGGCCTTCGCGTCGGACTACTGCGCGGCGAAGGGCGGGATCATCGCGTTCACCAAGTCGGTGGCGCGCGAAGTGGTCACGATGGGGATTCTTGTCAATTGCATCGCGCCGGGATTCATCGACACGCCGATGACCGCGTTCATCGAGGGCGAGTTCCGCAAGCAGCTGGAAGCGATGACGCCGATGGGGCGCTTCGGCGAGCCAAGCGACGTCGCGGCCGCGGCGCTTTTCCTCGCTTGCGAGGATTCGAAGTTCATGGTCGGCCAGGTGCTCAGCCCCAACGGCGGCTATGTGATTTGAACTCCGAGGATTGAGCGGGCCGGCTGGATGATCCCACGATGCTGACGCGGTCCGCGGGAATTCTGATTCCACTGTTCTCGATCCGCACGCGCGACAGTCTCGGGCGCGGGGAAATACTGGATCTCGCGCCGATGATGGATTTCGCGCTGTCGATGGGTCATCGGGTAATCCAACTGCTGCCGTTGGACGAGACCGGCCCCGACGATCTCAGCCCATACAGCGCGATGAGCGTGATGGCGATCGATCCAATGTACATCTCGGTTAGCAGGCTGACCGGCGTCGGGCGGGTCGTGCTGAGGCGCGCGCGCGCGGTGGTGGGGAAGGCGCGCTTTGTGCCACGTTCGATCATACGGCGGGAAAAATTTGCACTGCTCGAGCGCGCCTACCGGGCGACTCGAGCGCGCGGCGGCGGCTGCGAAGGTGCGCAACTCGATGCGTTCATCGAGGCCAACTCGTACTGGCTGCGCGACTACGCGTTGTTTCGCGCGCTCAAGGAGCGCTTCAACTGGACCAGTTGGGAAACGTGGCCGGCGCAAATTGCGCAGCGCGATCCCGCCGCCCTCGCAGCCGCGCGCCGCGAACTGGCCGAGCCGATCGAGATGTACGGTTATTGGCAGTTCATCGCGCACCGGCAATGGTCGCAGATGCGCGCCTACGCATCGTCGCACGGCGCACTGATCGGCGGAGACCTCGCGTTCTCGCCATGCCGCGACAGCGCCGAGGTGTGGGCGGACCAGGACGAGTTCGATCTGTCGCGCACCGTCGGCGCGCCGCCCGACGATTTCAATCCCAAGGGACAGCGATGGGGCCTGCCGATCCCCAACTGGATTCAAATGCGCGCGCATGGATTCAAGCTGCTGCGCGCGCGTGCGCGTCACGCCAGTTCGCTTTACGATTTGATTCGAATCGATCACGTCGTTGGGCTTTATCGAACTTTCAATTTCGGTTCGGACCCGGACGCGGCGGGAACTTTCACACCGGCGGACGAAGCGGATCAGCGGCTCCAGGGCGAAGAGGTGATCCACGCGATCAAACAAGAAGTTGGCGCGAGGGAACTGATCGCTGAAGACTTGGGCACTGTGCCGCCGTGGGTGCGCGAATCGCTCACGCGCCTGGGCATACCCGGCTACAAAGTGATGCAGTGGGAACGCAACTGGGGCCAAGCCGACGAACCATTTCTCAGCCCCGCGGCCTATCCCGAACTTTCGGTCGCGACTACGGGTACGCATGACACCGAACCTCTGACTGTGTGGTGGCGCGCGCAGCCGGTTGCCGAGCGTGAGAAATTCGTGCGCGCACTTGGTCTCGAGAGCCAGGTGAATCCGCGCCGAATGCTCGGGGAAGCGGCGCACGATGCGATTCTGGCCGCGCTGTACGCGGCGCCGTCGCGGCTCGTGATAATTCCGATCCAGGATTTGTTTGGCTGGAGTGCGCGAATCAATCGGCCCGGAACGATCAGCGATTCGAACTGGACCTATCGAATCCCGCTGACGCTGGAACGAATGCGCCGCAGCCGCGCGATACAATCGCGCGTCGCCAGGCTGCGCGAGATCGCCATCCGCAGCGGACGCTTCAGCAGCTAGATTCTCCGATACTCCGTCAGCCGCATCGATCGCGACCGGCGCTCAAGTTGTGGCGCGCCCGCGGCTTGAACTATAAGCAACACTTGGCCGCGAAATCTGATCGGCAATACTCGGGGAGCAATTTTCCCGGAGGCATCGATGGGATCCGGCTCTTCTTTTTTGTTCAACTGACTAGCTCTTCTTGCCTAGTGCCCGCGCTGTCTGCTATGGACGGTTTCGCGTCAACCTGTCATCTGTGGGCCAGGCGATCCTGGAGGACAATGAAACATCTGGCTAGCGCATTGGCGGTGTGTTTCCTGGTGACTTCGTGTGCGCAAGCGGTTAAACCCGTAGCGGTTTACATTCCGATGGTTAATGGTGAGTCGGAGCACGACGAAGTCGTGCTCCCCACCGGCGATGTCGAGGACATCTACCCAAATAAGGCTACTCCGCACGAGACGATTTTCCACAAAGCAAACGGCGGGAAAATCGATGCAATCTGCCTGAATGAGAAGTGCTCCGACGTGCATCTGCAGATCTCGGAAAGTAAGGTGTTCCCCGACGGTGCTTATCAATTGCTCCAGACCGACGATCCGATGCTCATCATGGTCCGCGACGTGGAGGGGACCCGCACGCTTGGTTATCTTGCCAAGAATCACGGAGGGGGTTCTCAATTCTTCCCCGACTTGCAACAAGCGCAAGCCTATGAGCACAAGGGCGATACCGCTCGAACCATCGGGAAAGTTGTCGGAGGAACTTTGCTGGTCGCCGCACTCGTCGTCCTGGCGGGCGCCGCAGCCGCCGCTGACGCACGCGCCAACACGGTCACCACTCGCTGCACGAGCTACCGCAACAGCACCACGTGTACGAGTTACTAGTAACCGCGTGCGTCAGTCTAAACAGCACGGATTTCGTTTGCTCTATTCCAAGTGACGGGCGGACCCCGACGCACCATTGGAAGGAATCCGCATACGCGATTTAAGCGTGGTGCACAGCGACGAAATTCTCGGCGGATTTGGATTTGGCGCCGGCGGGGTTTTCGAGCTGAGAGCCAATCGGATCGTCAATTGAATCAACCCTCGATCAGCCGCGCGCTGAAATTCGCCATTTTTGCCGCCGCAATCGCGATCGTGCAGGGATGCGCCGCGCGACAGCCCTCGCCCTCAAAGCCCGCGCCCGCAGCCGCAGCCGTTCCGAGCGCGAAACCAACGCCCACCGGAGCTCCGCTGGGCACGCATGCGCCGTTTGCAATCACGGCGGGCCTCGACGGCAATCTGTGGTTCACCGAGTACCAGGGCGACGGCATCGGACGGATGACCCCGTACGGTGCCACCAAACGCTTTCAGATCGATCCCGACGGATTCGCCGAACGGATCACCGCGGGCCCCGACGGCGCAGTCTGGTTCACCGATACGGCCGGCAACCGCATCGGCCGGGCGGGCCCCGATGGAAAAATCGCGTACGTCAAATTGCCCCACTCGAGCAGCGGACCGGCGGGAATCACCTCGGGCCCTGACGGCAATCTCTGGTTCACCGAGCACTCGGGCGATCGCATCGGGCGGCTCAGCACCACCGGCACTCTGACCGAGATCGAGCTGCCCAAGGGCGCCGGTCCCGCCGAAATAGTCGCCGGCAGCGACGGCAACCTGTGGTTCGCCGAGGATAAGGTCAATCGCATCGCGCGCGTCACCGTCTCGGGCTCGGTGAAGGAATTCCAAATCCTGACTCCCGACAGCCGCCCTGCGATGATGACACTCGGCGCCGACGGTAACGTCTGGTTTACCGAACCGCGGGCCAACAAAATTGGCAGAATCACGCCTGATGGCTACATCTCGGAGTTCGCATTGCCCAATCCCGGTGTGCCGCTTGGAATCGCGGCGGGCGCCGACAAAAATCTCTGGGTCACGGTGATTCGTGCGCAACTGATCTATCGCGTGACGCCGAAGGGAGATTTCACATCGTTCCCCACGCCTGAAAAGTCGATGGCCACTTTCATCACGGCCGGTCCTGACGGCAGCCTGTGGTTCACCGAGCCCAACGGCAAGATAGGCCGTCTCACGACCTCGGGAGAGGTCAGGGAATTCGTCTTCTCCAATCCCTACAGCGAGTCCAAGTGAGCGCAAAGGCGACGGTCGTGGCGCAAGCGATGGCGCATCTGTTCCGTTCGCCGGGTTTTGCGCTATAAGCGCCCTATACGAACCAAAACGCTGGGCGCGTTTGGATTCCGGCATTATGCCGCAAGGGAGATATTGAACGATGGGCAAGCTCGACGGAAAGGTAGCCGCCATCACCGGCGGCGGTCGCGGCATCGGCCGCGGCATCGCGAGGGCATTCGCCGCGCAGGGATGCGCACTGGTAGTCAACGATCTTGGCGTCACGGTCGCGGGCCAGAAGGAAACTCAATCGCCCGCCGACGGCGTGGTCAAGGAAATCAAGGCCGCGGGCGGCAACGCCGTTTCCAATCACATGGATATCGCCACCGTCGAAGGCGGCGAGGGCCTCATCAACCAGGCGATCAAGGAATTCGGCAAGCTCGATATCCTGGTTAACGTCGCCGGCATCCTGCGCGACCGCATGATCTTCAACATGTCCGAACAGGAATGGGACGACGTGATCCGCGTGCACCTCAAGGGGCACTACTGCACGATCCGTCCCGCGTCGGCGTATATGCGCGAGCACAAGTACGGCAGGATTATCAACTTCTCTTCCAACTCTGCGCTTGGCAGTCCCGGCCAACCCAACTACGCCGCCGCCAAGGCGGGAATCCTGGGCCTGACGTACTCGAGCGCGAACTCGCTGCACAAGTATGGAATCACGGTAAATGCGATCATGCCGGGAGCGGCGACGCGCATGACCGACACGATTCCCGCGGGCAGGATGCCCGGCGCAACCGGAATCCCGCAGTCCGAACAGGTCGAGGGCACCCCGCGCGATCCCGCCAACGTCGCGCCGATCGTGGTTTTTCTCGCCAGCGACGACGCCGCGAACGTCACCGGGCAATGCTTTGGCGCGTCGGGCTTTCGCATCATACGCTATCGGCACATCGTTCCCGACAAGATTCTGTATAACAACGGCCCGTGGAACGTTGACGAACTGTTCGAGCGGCTCAAGTCCACGCTGCTGGTCGATCTGAGCCAGCCGCGAATGTAGCGGCGTTTTTTTCCGAGTTTGTTCCCCTTCAGGAAGGGGTTAGGCTTACCCGCCGTCAATGACTCTGCGGCTTGGCGGCGGGCCGTTCAATGTCAAAACTCGCGTCGAGGAATTTAATAACTCGCGCGGCGTACCCGTTGGGGTCCTCGTAGATCGCATCGCCGTGGCCGCCCGACGGCACCGTCCACATCTGCGCGTTGAAGCCGGCCGCGTCGAGCAGCGCTTTGCCGTCCGCGACCGGCGTGATCTTGTCGTCGCGATTCTGGATGATGAGCAATGAGCAAGTGCCCAGGTTGCCCGCGTCGGTGACCGGCGAGATTTTGTACAGCGAGCGCCCGAACCATAGCTGCGCTTCCCACATTACCGTGCCGGTGAACGCGGGATTGAGCCGTGACAGCGACGGGCTGCGCATGAACAGTTGCGCGAGGTTCGCGTAGGAACTGTCGGCGACAATTGCGGTGAAGACCGGCTGCTCGGCCTGCGCCATGATCGCGCCGGCGGCGCCCTCGGATATTCCGAGCGCGGCGATTTTATCGAAGCCGTCGTCGCCAAGCGTGCGCGCGGTCGCCAGCGCGAATTTGCGCTTCAGCATCCCCCAGTTGATTCCGTAGCTCGGATTGTTGGCGCTGTAGGTTGCGACCACGGTGTAGCCGGCGCCCAGCAGAAACCTGGCGTAAGGAATCATGGCGACTTCCGGTGCTCCCGCCGCCGGCAGGATCACCACTACTTCGCGGCGTTTGCCCGGGAAATACCATCCGACCACGCTGACCTTGCGGTGGCGGATACCATCCTCTTCGACCACGCCGCAATCCAATCGCTCCGGCTCGACGCCGAGCGCGGCCCCGATGTCTGTCAGCGAGCCCCGCTTGAACGAGGGAACGTGTTGTCCGAAAACGTCCTGCGCGCCGCGCCGAAGAAAGTCCGGGTACATCAACGATCGCGCGACGAAGAGGGCTGCCCCCATCCAGAGAATGATCGGGATGCCCAGCAGGATTGCGCCGATGCCAAAGATGCGCCGCGGCCTGTGCTTGGGCGCCGCCGGCGGAGATTGGGAAGGTTCGCTCATCGGCTATGCTTGTGCACGATCGCACACGCCTCCGCAAGCGCGCTTGTGAGCGTTTCATCCGCCACTTATGCTGCCTCACAGCAAGGCGACGCTCATGTCCGATTGGGATCCGGAACTCTACAACCGCTTTCGCCGCTACCGCGCGGAACCGGTCGAGCATATCCTGTCGCACCTTCAATTCAGCGACGACGAACAAATCATCGACCTCGGCTGCGGCTCCGGCGAGAACACGATCGAACTGGCGCGACGCAGCCCGCATGGATCGGCGCGCGGCGTCGACGGCTCACCCGCGATGATCGAGGCGGCTTCAAAGCTGCTTGACGGCGAGCCCGCTGAGCTCAAAGCGCGCGTCTCGTTCGAGTTGCTCAACGTGCCTGAGTTTCGCGCCGACCGTGCATACACGCTGATCTTCTCGAACGCCACTTTTCATTGGATTCCCGACAAGTTGGCGCTGTTCGCAGCGTGCTTCGACGCGCTGCGCCCCGGCGGAAGGATCGTGGTCCAGATGCCCGCCAACGAGACCGAGACCGCGAAGATGGAAATCGGGCGGCTCGCGCGCGAGGCGCCATGGAGCGGGATGCTGGGCGGGCGCGAACGTGCGTTTGACGAAGAGCCGCCGAAGTTTTACGCCGCGATGCTGGCGCGGCTCGGCTACGATCGCATCGACTGCTATCACCTGACGTTTCATCATCCGATGGAGCGGCCCGCCGACGTCGTTCAATGGTACCGCTCGACCGGCCTGCGGCCTTTTCTCGACGCGCTCCCGAAAGATCGTCACGACGAATTTCTTGCCCAGTTGACGGCGCGGCTCAACTCGGCTTACGGCACTTCCGGGCCGATGACGTTCGACTTCAAGCGGCTGTTTATCTGGGGCCGCCGCCCTGGACCTTAAGATGGCTCGCGCGCGCAATCGTCCCGCACTCGTCGCGCACGGCGGCGCCGGTTCCGCCGGTCCTGGTGCGGAGCGCGCTGAGCGACGCCGCGCGATGATGGCTGCGATGCGCCTGGGCGCAAGAATTCTTCGGGCCAGCGGCAGCGCGCTCGAGGCCGTGGTCGCGACCGTCGCGGCGCTGGAGGATCATCCGCTCTTCAATGCCGGCTACGGCTCGTTGCTCAACTCCCAGGGCAACGTCGAAATGGATGCATCCGTGATGTTCGCCGAGCCTGTCGCTCTCCCGGCCGCGCTCAGACCTGCTTCACGAGGCAAGCGCTCAGGCCATACCGACCATTCCAACGGATCCGACTACAGTGTCTCAGCCGGCGCGGTTGCCGCGGTCAGCCGCGTGCGAAACCCAATAGTGCTCGCGCGCGCCGTGATGGAACATTCGCCGCACATCCTGATGGCGGGCGCCGGCGCGGAAAGCTTCGCCCGCAAGGCCGGCATCCGGCTCGTGCGGCCCGAGGAAATGGTTACCGAGCGCGCACGCGAACGATGGCGCGCGCGAAAGCAGCAGAGCGAGATGCTCGAGGCCGAGCGCGCCGCGCGCGCCGCGATGGGACACGGCACGGTAGGCGCGGCCGCCGTCGATGTGCACGGCGGCATCGCGGCTGCGACCTCAACCGGCGGCGTGCCCGGCAAACTCTTTGGACGCGTCGGCGATTCCGCGCTGATCGGCGCCGGCACTTTCGCCCACGGGTTCGGAGCCGCCTCTGCCACCGGGCAGGGCGAGGCGATCATTCTGACCGCGCTGTGCCGCGAGGCGGTGTTGGCGCTCGCGGACGGCTCGCCGCGCCCCGTCGCGCGCGAGGCGATCCTCGAAATGATCGACGCGACGGGCGCGGAAGCCGGAGTAATACTCGTCGACCGCCGCGGCAGAATCGGCTACGGGCACAACGCCGCCTCGATGCAGGTGGCGAGATACGATCGCGCGGGCGGACTGCGCCATCTGTGGCTCAAGCCGATCGCGACGGGCCGCCGTCCGTGACTATCGAGCGTCCCGATACGACGGCGGCTGCCGGTCGCGCCGCGGTCATGCAACCCGCAACACTTGCGATTGCCTCGCTGTTCGCCTTCATCGTTCTCGTACAGGGAATCAGTGCGCCGTTTCAGAAGGACGCGGAGCCGCAATCGGCCCAGTGGATTCAAAGCATCGTGCGCGACGGACACTGGCTGATACCGGACGACGCGTACGGCTACACCGATCGCAAACCCCCGCTCTTCTACTGGCTCTCGGCGCTAGTCGCCAAGGCGACCGGCGCCACCGTCGACGAGGTTCGCGCGCGCGCCGTGTCCGTGGTGGCAGGCACCGCGCTTGCGACCGCGGTGCTCGCCTGGACGGCCGCCAACGTCGGCGCATCCGAAGGATGGCTTGCGTTTCTGTTCACGCTCGGCGCCTACGGGTTCGCGTCGCGCGCGACCGAAGCGCTGACCGACATGCTGCTCACGTTTCTTTTGTTTGCAGCGTATTGCACGCTCGCAACTTTAGTTGACAACTCGCAGCCGCAAGCGCGAGCCGCGCCGCGCCGGCCGATACAGGCAGGCTTGATCCTCGGGCTGGCAGTGCTGGCCAAGGGTCCGGTTGCAATCGTACTGTGTGCGCTCGCCGCCTCGGTCTATCTGCTGATCGAGCGGCGCAACCCGATCGTGCTGCTGCGTCAACGATGGCCGTGGCAGGTCGTCGCGATTGCGGTTGGATTGGGCGCGGTCTGGTACGTGCCGGCCGCGATCGTCGGCGGAGATAAAATCCTCAGGATCATCGTCGCGGAGAATTTTGGACATTTCATGCCGGCCACGCTCGGCGGGACGGGCGAGAGTTCTCGACCCTTCTATTTCATCGCCGCGCGCCTGTTGGGCGGCGCTTTTCCGATGACCCTGCTGATTCTACCGGCCGCGCTCGCCTTCTTTACGGGCGAGATTTCGGCGGGGAAGCGGCGCGCGGTGCTCTACCAGGTCAGCATGTCGCTCGCGGTGTTGCTATTTTTCTCGATTGCAAGCGTCAAGCGCGACGACTACATCCTGCCCGCGCTCCCGGGAATCGCGATTCTGTGCGCGTCGGTGTTCACGCTGGACGTACGCGGCGCCGCGGCGAAGTTGCGCGACGTGATCGTCGCACTATTCGTGCTGAGTCCAATTTGGTTGGGTCTCTTAGGCCTGTTCCTCCGCCGCAACGCCCCCCACATAAATCTTCAATCGAGCGACGCGGCTTACTATTCGATCATTCTTGCCAACGTCGGAACGTTTGGGCGAGGGTTCCTCGCATGTGCAGCGGGATGGTTGGTCGCGATTGGCATCGCGATATTCGCGATAATCCGGCGAAGCGCGATTGTAAGCGGCGCCGCGTTTGGCGTCACCGCGCTTTCCTTGAGCCTGTTCGCGACTGTGGGGCTGCGACCCCTCCTCGCCGCTACGCGCAGTGTGAAGAGTTTCGTTCCGATCATCGTGGATCACGTCAAAGGCGATCAGTTGTGCATTCCGTCGGGTATCAACTACGAGCTGTCGTACTACTACGGCGCCGCGGTGCCCGATCTTGCCAATCCTCGATGCGCGAGTGCTGCTGCCGGCAAGGTGGTTTATCTGATCGCGACTCCGCGCGAGCTGGACGCGATGACGCCCGAGTATCGGACGCGGCTCAAGCTCATCGCGAAGTCCAATCTCATCGGTGGCGGCGGGCCGCCGGCGCTGTATGAAATCTCGCCAAGCGGCGCGAACGGGGGTTTGAAAGGCTCAGGCGGAGCGGCTAAATAGAGAATCGATGGCTGATCGGGTTGAACATGCTGAACATGCGATGAGTGCGCTGATGCGCTTCGTCGTCTCGCTCATAATTCCGCTGTGGGCGCTCGCGATGCTCGCGCTCGGCGTCGAGTACCGCTCTCTTTGGTGGCTCGGATGCGGGCTGGTGGTCGGCGCAGTTGGACTTATCCTGCTGGTCGGCAACCCGTTGGCGGGACCGGTGCTCGACGTGCGCGAAAGTTGGCGGCCCTTATCGCGGCCCAAGCCCGGCGCTCACGAAAACAAAAGTCCCACCTGACGGCGGCAAAAGCCGCGCCAGCAGGCTCATTTGCGAGCCGTTCACGGGGAGCATATTCTTTAAATCGGATGCCTATTTTCGAGTACGAATGCTCGCGATGCGGGCTCGTCAGCTCGCACGTGATAATGGGTTCGTCGCGCCGCCGCGAGCGTCGCGGCTGTCCCGAGTGCGGGTCGGCGCGGCTGCGACGCGTGATGTCGTCGTTCGCGGTGGTCGAGAGCGAGTCGTCGCGGATTGCGAGTTTCGACGCGTCGAAGCCGCGCGACGATTCGTTCTATCGCGACTCGCGCAACGTTGGACTGTGGGCGAAGAAGCGGGCCAAGGAGATGGGCGTCGATCTCGGATCGAAATTCGAGGCTACGGTCGAGAAAGCACGCAGCGGCAAGCTGATCAAGGAGATGACCTGACGGCGCGCGACGAAGAGGCGGGACTATGACGGGTGATAACAAGGATCGGCTGGGCAGCAAGCTGCACGATGTCGAGGCGGCGCGCGAAGATCAGTGGGCGCGAGAGCGCGATGCCGACCTGCTCGAGAAGATGCGCGAGCGCTTAAGCAGGACGGCCTGTCCGCATTGCAAGCAGTTTTTGGTGGCGAAAACCGAGGCCGGAGTACCAATGCACGTGTGCCCCGCAGGGCACGGCGCGTGGCTCGACGCGCCGGCATTGAAGACGGTGCTGAAGGAGCGCAAATAGCCGTTGCCGTTGGTTGGCAGCGCGCCGGTTTAAATTAAGAATTACTTAAGCGAAATCGACCGCTGGTAAAGCGGTGCTTCTTGACAGCTTAGCCCAGTCCAATTAATGAGGACTCGGTAACATAAAATGTATCTCAATTTCGGCGTGCCGCTGGCCCTTTCGATCATCGCGATCGGCTTCGTGGCGTTGATGCTCGGTCTGCAGAAGCTGCTGGCGCCGCAAAATCCGTACGATCGAAAGCTGACTCCTTACGAATGCGGCGAGCCGCCGACCGGCCGCGCGTGGATCAATTTCAACGTCCGCTTCTACCTGATCGCGCTGATTTTCGTGGTGTTCGAGGTCGAGATCGCGTTCGTTTATCCGATTGCCGCAGTTTACCTGGAGTGGGTGCGTTCGGGCCGCCGCCTTTACGCGCTCAGTGAAATGTTAATTTTTCTGCTGATCCTGTTCGTCGGCCTGGTTTATGTGTGGGTCAAGCACGACCTGGAATGGATCAAGAAGGTCCCGGTCGAAGATTGAGGTTTATCTTATGCCCCTGCTGAATACGCTCCCGGATTACGTTCTGACCACCAAGACGGATGAACTGCTGAACTGGATGCGCAAATCGAGCATCTGGTACATGCTGTTCGGCCTGGCCTGTTGCGCGATCGAGCTGATGCATACGGGCGGCCCGCGCGCGGACCTCGATCGTTTCGGCGCGGTGCCGCGCGCTTCGGCGCGTCAGTCGGATCTGATGATCGTAGCGGGAACGCTGACGCTGAAAATGGCGCTGAGGACGCGGCTGCTTTACGATCAGATGCCTGACCCGAAATACGCCATCGCGATGGGTTCGTGCGCGAGCTGCGGCGGACTGTTCCAACTGGCCTACTCGGTTTGCGACGGGGTGGACAAAATCCTGCCGGTCGATGTGTACGTTCCGGGCTGCCCGCCGCGTCCCGAGGCGCTGACCGAAGGCCTGCTCAAGCTGCAAGAGAAAATCATGACCGAGCGCTGGCTGGTGCGCTCGCCCAACGGCAAGCAGGTCGCAGCAGCCTGAGCAAATGGAGGCGCTCCAAATACTCGAGCGGGTCAAGAATCGGTTCGGCGATCGGGTGCTGGAAATATCCGAGAAAAAGCCGGATCCATTCGCGGTGATTGACCCCAACGCGATCGTCGAGGTCGGCCGTTTCATGAATGAGGACCCCGAGCTCGCGATGGACTGCCTGTCCAACGAGAGCGGCGTCGATTACAAGGACCGCGTCGAGGTGGTCTATCACCTGTTCTCGTACCAGCATCGCCACGGCGCGGTGCTGAAGGTGAAGCTGCCGCGCGACAACCCGAGCGTGGCGACGCTCGAGGGCGTGTGGAAGTCGGCCAACTGGATGGAGCGCGAAATATTCGACCTGCTGGGCGTCAACTTCGAAGGGCATAGCGACATGCGGCGAATCCTGATGCCGGAGGACTGGATCGGTCACCCGCTGCGCAAGGATTTCGTCGAGCCGCCCGAATACCACGGAATCTCAACGGTCAGGGAGAGCCCGATAGTCCGGCTCGACACGAAAAAGAAATGAGCACGCTGCGCACCGAAGAAATGACGCTCAACATGGGCCCGCAGCATCCGTCGACGCACGGGGTGCTGCGCTTCGTGGTGCGCGCCGACGGCGAGGTGATGCGCGAGGCGATTCCGGACGTCGGCTACCTGCACCGGTCGATCGAAAAGATTGCCGAAAAGGTCGGCTACCGCGGCTTCATGCCGTACACCGATCGCGTCGATTACGTGTGCGCGATGTTCACCAACCAGGGCTGGGGCATGGTGTGCGAGAAGCTGGCGGGAATCGAAGTGCCCAAGCGCGGCGAGTACTGCCGGGTGATCGCGGCGGAGTTCAACCGAATCGCGTCGCATCTGCTGTCGGTGGGCGCGATGGCGATGGATATCGGCGCGATGACGCCGTTCGCGCACGTGATCCGCGAGCGCGAGATGATCAACGATTTGATCGAGGAGCTGTGCGGCGCGCGGCTGACGTTCAACTACATGCGAATCGGCGGCGTGGCGTGGGATCTGCCGCCCGGATGGCGCGAGAAGGCGCTTAAGTACCTGGATCATTTCGACCCGATCCTCGAGGAATACAACGCGCTCATCTCGTGGAACAAAATCTACATCGAGCGGCTGGCGAACGTCGGAGTGATAACGCCGGCGGACGCGATCAACTACAACCTGGTCGGGCCGAATCTGCGCGCGTGCGGGATCAAGTGGGACATCCGCAAGGATATTCCATATTCGGTGTATCCCGAGTTCGAGTTCGAGGTGCCGGTCGGCAACGGCCAGTGGGGCAAGCTCGGCGACTCGATGGATCGATACGTGGTGCGGATTCGCGAGATGGCGGAGTCGTCGAAAATTCTGCGCCAGGCGCTGGAGAAGATCCCGCCGGGCGCGGTGCTGGCGAAAGTGGTGCGCAATTTCAAGCCGCCGGCCGGCGAATGCCAGATTCGCGTCGAGAGCGGACGCGGCGACATGGGCTGGTACCTGGTCAGCGATGGCACCGGGTATCCGTGGCGGGTTCACGTGCGCACGGGATCGTTCGCGGCGATGGGTATCATCCAGAAGCTGAGCGCGGGATTGATGATCGCGGACCTGGTCACGCTGATCGCGAGCCTGGACGTGATTGCGCCGGAGATCGATCGCTAGGCATTGATGCAGACGCTGATTCAAAATCTGATTGCGTCGGGCGCGTTCGGCAAGAACCCGCCGAGGGACCTGGTCGCCGCGATCGTGGTGTTCGTGATGAGCCTTGTCGTGTTCCTGGCCATCGCGCTTCCGTTTGCGGGAATCGTTACCTGGGTCGAGCGGCGGGTGTGGGCGCGAATCCAGTCGCGGGTGGGTCCAAACCGCGTCGGTCCGCAGGGCTTTCTGCAGTGGCTGGCGGACGGAGTGAAAATCGTCTGCAAGGAAGACATCGTCCCCGACGAAGCCGACGCGCGCCTGTTCAAGCTGGCGCCGTTCCTGGTGATGCTGGCGTTCACCCTGCCGTGGGCGGTGATGCCGTTCTCGTCGTCGCTGATACTGGCCGACCTGAACGTGGGCATCCTTTACATGACGGCGGTGACGGCGCTTACGGTGGTGGGCGTGCTGATGGCGGGATGGGCGTCGAACAACAAGTGGTCGCTGATCGGCGGAGTCCGCTCGGCGGCGCAAATAGTCAGTTACGAAATACCGGCGGGGCTTTCGATCTTCCCGGTCGTGCTGATGACGGGCACGCTGTCGATGCAGGGAATCATCCGCGGGCAGGGCTGGGCGCCGCAGCATTGGTTCCTGTTCGCCAATCCATTCACGTTCGTGGCGGCCAACATCCTCTATATGTCGTCGCTCGCCGAGGCTAACCGCACGCCGTTCGATTTGCCCGAAGCCGAATCCGAACTGGTGGCAGGTTTTGCGACTGAGTATAGCGGCTGGCGCTACGCGTGTTTCTCCATGGCGGAATGGGGAAACCTGTTTATCATCGGCGCGATAATCACGACGTTGTTCCTTGGCGGATGGCAATTTCCGCACGTGACGAACAATGTAGTTGCAATGAACGTGCTGGAACTGATTACGTTCAGCGTCAAAGTACTATTCCTGGTGTTCCTTTCGATGTGGATACGCGCGACGCTGCCGCGGGTCCGAATCGATCAGCTGATGACAGCATGCTGGAAGTACTTCGTGCCGATATCGTTTGTGAATATGATCGGCACCGCGGTGTGGGTAGCTATATGGCCCGACGGCAACGTGGCGATGGGCTATATCATGTTCGCCGGGGCGATCGCGCTCGGGGCAATATTCATTCAGCGGGTTATATACTATCTCAGGCGTTCGCAGATGGAAGTTTACTTGAATCCGACTATATAGAGGCTATTGATGAGCGCGGTTTCGGAATACGCACATAATATAAAGGACACGGTCTCGACGATCTTCGAGGGCATGGCGGTCACGGCGTCGCATTTCATGCGCAAGCCGTACACGGTGCAATATCCGGATCGGATGCCGGTGCGCGTGCAGGACACGCTGCCGTTCCGTTATCGCGGGATTCTGGAAGTCGATCTCGAAATCTGCACGGGATGCCTGGCGTGCGAGCGCGCCTGTCCGATCGATTGCATCGTCATCGTCGCCGACAAGGATCAGCAAACGCGCCAGCTGCTGCTGTCGCAGTTCGATATAGACATCGCCAAGTGCATGTACTGCGGCCTGTGCAGCGAGGCGTGTCCAACCGGATCGATACATCATACGACGGAGTTCGAGGGCGCTGACTATTCGCTGGAGAGCCTGATTCGCCGCTTCGTCAAGGATCCGGTGATAGCGTACAAGGCCAAGAAGGGGCCGGAGACGGATCCGAGAATCGCGCCAATCCTGAGTCGCGGCATGGCCTACCTCGATCAATGGGCGCAACCTGGAGGTGAGAAGCCGGCCGGAGAAGAGCCGGCGTAGCGCACGCGCGGGTCTGCAACGCGGGGAAGGGCGAATCGATGCTCGCACAGGTAATATTCTATGCGCTGGCTGCGTTGACGGTGGGGTCGGCCGCGCTGGTGGCGTTCTCGCGCAACATAGTTTATTCGACCTTTGCGCTGCTGGGCGCATTAATGGGCGTAGTGGGTATCTACATTCTGCTCGCGGCGGATTTCGTCGCGATGGTGCAGCTACTCGTTTACGTCGGCGGAATACTGGTACTGACTATCTTCGCGGTGATGCTGACGGCGGGAATCGCCGACGTGAAGGTATCGAATCGCACGGTGGGAACCGGACCCGCGATTGTAGTAGCAGGAGTCGCGGCGATTGTGATGCTGTATGCGGTGATGCGAACGCAGTGGCATCAGGCGGCTGCATTCACTCCCGCGCCGACAACCTACGCGATCGGAAACGCGTTCTTGGGCGATTACGTGCTGCCGTTCGAGGTCGCGTCGCTGGTGCTGTTGGCGGCGCTGATCGGCGCGATTGTCATTTCGAGTCACGAAGTCAGGGAATAGGGGAGCGGGAGGACCGGGATGGGCGGGGGAATAACGCTGAACGATTTCCTGGTTCTGAGCCTGATAATATTTTCGCTCGGGCTGGTAACGGTTCTGACGCGCCGAAACGCGATTGGAATCCTGATGGGCGTCGAGCTGATACTCAACTCCGCCAACATCAACTACCTTGCGTTCGCGTATTACGGCGGCGGCAAATACGACGGCCAGATTTTTGCGATTTTCGTAATCATGCTGGCGGCGGCAGAGGCGGTGATCGGACTGGCCGTGGTGCTGGCGATTTATCAGAACTTCAAGACGATCGATGTCGATGCGGCCGAGACGCTGCGCGGATAGCTGAGCGATGGATCATCCGATTGCAGTTAGCTTCATCCGATTGATCGTGGCGCTGCCGCTGCTTGGCGCGGCGATCAATTTCATTGCGGGCGCGTGGCTCCAGAAGACGTTCGGCAAGCGCGCGATCAGTTTGATTGGATGCGGCGTCGTTATTGCGGCGTTCATCCTTGCGGTGCGCGCGTTTATCGCGATGCTCGCGATCCCGCCGGAAAACCGCTTCATGCTCGACGACCTGTGGAAGTGGTTCGACGTCGGCGGCCTGAGCCTGGACATCGCGTTCTGGCTCGATCCGTTGTCGATGGTGATGACGCTGATAGTCACCGGCGTGGGCGGCCTGATCCACATCTACTCGATTGGCTACATGCACGACGACGACGCCTACTGGCGTTTTTTCGGATGGCTCAACCTGTTCACGTTCGCGATGCTGGTGCTGGTGTTGGGCGACAACCTGTGGCTGATGTTCGTGGGCTGGGAAGGCGTGGGGCTGTGCTCGTTCGCGCTGATCGGGTTCTGGTACAAGGTGACGGCGAACACGACGGCGGGCAACAAGGCGTTCATCGTCAACCGGATCGGCGACCTGGCATTCGTGATCGCGCTGTTCAGTTTGTTCGCGGGACTGCAGTCGATCGGGCACGCGACGCTGGTGACGCGCGAGATCGCGAGATACGCGCCGCTGCTTGCGGGAGTGCCGCTGAATCTCGCGGGCTATCAGTCGGCGTATCCCCTGGTCGGCTTCGTGACGCTGTTGATGTTCATCGGGGCGACGGGAAAGTCGGCGCAGATTCCGCTGTACGTGTGGCTGCCGGACGCGATGGCGGGACCGACGCCGGTGAGCGCGCTGATACATGCGGCGACGATGGTGACGGCGGGCGTGTATATGGTGGCGCGGCTGAACTTTTTGTTTTCGATGTCGCCGTTCACGATGGAGGTGATCGCGCTGGTCGGCGGACTGACGGCGCTGTTCGCGGCGACGATTGGCGTGGCGCAAAACGACATCAAGAAAGTGCTCGCGTACTCGACGGTGAGCCAGCTCGGATACATGTTCGCGGCGCTGGGCGTCGGCGCATACGCGGCCGCCGTGTTCCATCTGATGACGCATGCGTTCTTCAAGGCGTGCCTGTTCCTGGGAGCGGGGTCGGTGATCCACGCGATGGGTGGAGAGCAGGACATGCGCAAGATGGGCGGGCTGCGGCACAAGATGCCGGTGACGTTCGTGACGTTCATGGCGGCGACGCTGGCTATTTCGGGCGTGCCGCCGTTCGCGGGATTCATGTCGAAGGACGAGATCATCTGGCAGGCAACCTCGCACGGGCACCCGGTGGTGTGGGCGATGCTGCTGATTGGCGCGGGAATCACGGTGTTCTACATGTTTCGCCAGGTGTACATGACGTTCTTCGGCGAATTTCGCGGCACGCACGAGCAGGAGCATCATGTCCACGAATCGCCACCGTCGATCGCGTACGTGCTGATCGCGCTGGGCGCGCTGTCGGTAGTCGGCGGATTCGTGATGATTCCGGAATTCATCGGGACATTCAAACCGTTCGAGGCATTTCTCGATCCCGTATTCAGCTCCGAAGTGACGCGCCGGATAACCGAAGCCGGAATACATAGTCACGCGACCGAAGCCGCATTCGGATTTGTCACGTTCACGATAGTGCTAATCGGATGGCTGGTATCGGATCTGATGTATCGGCAGCACAAACTGGATCCCGCGCGCTTTAGTCAGATGCTCGACGGAGTGCCATACGAATGGGTATACAACAAATACTACGTCGATGAATTCTACAATCGAGTGATTATACAGCCATATATGTTTGCGACGCGGGCGTTGGCATGGTTCGACTCCAACATCATCGACGGAGTCGTAAACCTCGCGGCAAGCATCATAGTATTTCTGTCGTGGCTGTCGGGACTATTCGACCACTACGTAGTCGACGGGCTGGTGAATTTCGCCTCGAACCTGACGCTCGACGTGGGCGGCAGGCTGCGACGGCTGGAGACTGGCTCGATCAATGGATACCTATACGGACTTCTGGCCGCGGTAATGCTGATATTGCTGGTGCGCGCGGTGGCAAGGGCATGACAGATTCGGCGGCGGCGCCGCTGCAAGTCAAACGGGAAGAGCGAAACTGAAATGAGTCACGCGCTTACGCTGATAACCTTTGTTCCGATCGTCGGGATGGTGCTGATTCTCGCGCTGCCCGACGCGATGAAGAACGCATTCAAGTGGATCGCGGTGGCGGCGACGATACCGCAACTCTTGATCGCGATTCATCTGTACGAGCACTTCGACACGACGACCAGCGCGGTTCAGTTCGCCGAGAAGGCGTCGTGGATGCCCTCGTACCACATTACTTACTTCATGGGCGTGGACGGAATCAGCATCTCGATGGTGCTGCTGACGGCCCTCATCATGTTCATCTCGGTGTTCGCGAGCTTTGGCATAAATCGCGCGGAGAAGGGCTACTACGCGATGCTGCTGATGCTCGACACGGGGATGATGGGCGTGTTCGTGTCGCTCGATTTCTTCCTGTTTTATATTTTTTGGGAAGTGATGCTGCTGCCGATGTATTTTCTTATCGGCATCTGGGGCGGTCCGCGACGCGAGTACGCGGCGATCAAATTCTTTCTCTACACGCTACTGGGTTCGGTGCTAATCCTGCTGGCGATGCTCGCACTATATTACTACGGCGCGACTCCGACCTTTGACTTGACCGAGCTGGCGGCGAATTCGAGTCATTACTCAATCGGGTTCCAGCGAATAGTGTGGCTCGCACTGTTTATCGGTTTCGCGATCAAGATTCCGGCCTTCCCGTTCCATACCTGGTTGCCCGACGCGCACGTGGAAGCGCCCACGGCGATTTCCGTGATTCTTGCGGGTGTGCTGCTGAAAATGGGCACCTATGGCATTCTGCGCGTCAATTTCGCGGTGCTGCCTGCCGCCACTTACCAGCTTGCGTGGCTGTTCCTTGGAGTGATCGGCACTATCAACATCGTGTATGGCGCGATGTGCGCGATGGCGCAGACTGACTACAAGAAACTGATTGCATATTCGTCGATTAGCCACATGGGTTACGTGATGCTGGGGATGGCGGCGTTCACGACGGCGGGAATCAACGGCGCGGTGCTGCAGATGTTCAATCACGGAACGATCACCGCGATGCTCTTTATCCTGGTCGGCGTGATCTACGATCGCGCGCATCATCGCGAGATAAACGGCTTCGGCGGTTTGGCGCAGCAGATGCCGATATATACGGCGATTACGGGGTTCGCGTTTTTCGCCGGAATGGGACTGCCGGGGATGTCGGCATTTATTTCCGAAGTGCTGGTGCTGCTCGGCGCGTGGCAGACGCATCCGTTTATGGTGGTATTCGGCGCGGCGACCGCGGTCCTGACGGCAGGCTATCTGCTGTGGACCTTCCAGCGAATCTACCTTGGGCCGCTGAACGAAAAATACAAGGACTTTCCCGATTTGTCGTTCCGGGAGGCGTTCACGCTGGTGCCGCTCGGGATCATCGTGCTGATACTCGGCGTCTATCCGCACGCGATTCTCGGCCTGCTCAACACCTCGCTGGTTCACCTCAACCAGGTTGTGCTGTCGACTTCGGGCGCAGCCGTCGCGATGGTTCGCTGAGACTCAAGGCAGGTCGGACGGAAGCAGATGGATCTCGGAAATCTCGCGAGCCTGAAACATTTCATCCCGGAAATGATCCTGGTGGCCGGCGTCCTGGCGATCGTGCTCATCGACCTGGCGGTACGCGACAAGTCGCGTCTCGGCGCATTGGCTCTGATAGCGGCCGCAGCGTCATTGCTGGCGATTGGCCTGGAGCCGGCGCTGTCGGGCGCGTGGCTGTTTCATCGGATGTTGGTATTCGATTCGTTTGCGATTTACTTCCGCACGCTGATCGCGCTGGCCGCGGTGGTGGCTATCTGGATGTCGATTGGCTCGAAGGAAGTGAAGAGCTGCGACCAGGGCGAGTACTACGCGATATTGCTGGCGAGCACGTTCGCGATGTTTCTGATGGCGGAGTCGGCGAACCTGCTGATGGCGTACCTGGCGCTGGAGTTCGTCAGCCTGACCTCGTACATCCTGACGGGTTTTTTGCGGCATAACCGGCGCTCGCTCGAAGCCGCGCTCAAGTACTTGATCTACGGGGGCGTCGCGTCGGGCACGATGATTTACGGCATGAGCTGGATTTTCGGCATCACCGGCTCACTCGACTTCAGCGTGATCAACAAGGCGCTCTCGACGCCGGGGCATCTGCCGGTGCTCGCGGTATTCATCGCGCTGGTGCTGATCCTGACCGGAATGGGCTACAAGGTGGCGTCGGTGCCGTTCCATATGTGGGCGCCGGACGTTTACACCGGCGCGCCGATTCCAATCACGACTTTTCTGGCGATCGGCTCGAAGGCCGCGGGCTTTGCGCTGCTGACGCGCTTTTTCTTTCCGGCGATTTCGCATCTGGCGGCGGGCGGGAGCTGGACGGCGCTTGCCGGCGTCGATTGGCCGCAACTGCTGCTCTTCGTTTGCATCATCACGATGACGCTTGGCAACCTCGCGGCGCTTCAGCAGACCAACATGAAGCGGCTGCTGGCGTACTCGAGTATCGCGCAGGCAGGATACGCGCTGATGGGATTCGTCGTGCTGTCGAACGACGGGATTCGGGCGATGCTGTTTTACCTGTTTGCCTACTATGTAATGGATGCGGGCGCCTTCATGGTGGTGATGATCGTGGCAAACTCGACGGGGCGCGAGGATGTGGACGCGTACCGCGGGCTGGCGTGGCGCGGCGGAATCGTTCCGGCGGTCGCACTGACTATCTTCCTGTTCTCGTTGACAGGCATTCCGCTGACGGTTGGATTCATTGGGAAGTTCTATTTGCTTGCCGCCGCGATTCGCGGCCAATTCTACATATTGGCTATTGTTGGAATACTCAATTCAGTAGTGTCTCTGTATTACTACCTGAAGCCGATTAGGCTGATGTTCTTCGAACAGCCGCGCGGCGACGAAGGCACGGTGCGTTTCGAGGCGTGGAATTACAGCCTGATGGGAGTGCTGGCCTGCGCGACAATCGTGTTTGGGGTATACTGGTCGCCGATCATCTCGTTTGCGAACCGCTCGCTGAGTTTCTTCACCGGCCCCGCCTGAGCGGAGGCCGGGGATTACTCGTTACTCGAAAACGATCGTGCGGTTGTGGTGCAGCAGCACCTGCTTTTTGAGGTGGGCGCGCACGGCCTTTGCCAGGACCATCACTTCGAGATCCTTGCCCTTGCGCGCCAGGTCGGCGACGGTGTCGCGATGCGTCATCGGCGCGGTGGCCTGGGCGATTATCGGGCCGGCGTCGAGCTCTTCGGTCACGTAGTGCGCGGTCGCGCCGATTAGCTTGACGCCGCGGTCGTGCGCCTGCTTGTGCGGCCGCTGGCCGGCGAAGGCGGGCAGGAAGCTGTGGTGAATGTTGATGGTCGGCTTGTTCCACGCGCGAAGAAATTCGCCCGACAGCACCTGCATGTAGCGCGCGAGCACGACGGTGTCCGCACGGAGTCCGGCGAGATGCTTCAGCAGTGCGGCTTCAGACTCCGATTTGCGATCCTTCGCGACCGCGATGACCGTGAAGGGCGCCTCGAACGGGCGCGCGAGCGGTTCGAGATCGGGATGATTGCTGACCACGCCGACCACGTCGCCGTCGAGCTCGCCGAAACGATGGCGGCTCAGCAGATCCATCATGCAGTGCGGCAGGCGCGAAACCATGATGACAATCCGGTCCCGCTTGGCGGCGTCGAAGAGATCCCACTTGAGCCGCTCCCACGGCAGCAGCGACGGCATCGACGCGTCGAGTTCTTTGGACAGCTCGCTGACGGGGAGTCGCAGGCTTTCGAAGTGGACGCGCCAGAAGAAGTGGCCGTCCTCGTCGTCGGAGTACTGGTCGGAGGTGATAATATTGCATCCGAGAGCGAACAGGTGGGTGGCGACGCGGGCTATGATGCCGGGACGGTCGATGCATGAGATGAGGAGAGTAGCTTTGCCTTCGGCCACGCTGATTACTCCGGGGGCGAATAGTAATTTTGAACTCTAATGTCTCGGCGCGCAAATAAACAAACCGACGCTGTCGGAATTCTGTACGTAGTCGCGACGCCGATCGGCAATCCAGACGACATTTCCGCGCGCGCGATTCGCACGCTCGAGGAGGTCAGCCTGATCGCATGCGAGGACACCCGGCGAACCGGGCGGATGCTCGCGCGTCATCAGATTCGCACGCCCACCGTCAGCCACTTCGAGCATAACGAGGAGCGGCGCGTGCCGGAGCTGATCGCGAGGCTGAAGGCGGGAGAAAAAATCGCGCTCGTCACCGATGCGGGCACGCCGGCGATTTCGGATCCGGGCTTTCGACTGGTGCGGGCGGCGTGGGAGGCAAACGTGCGCGTGATCGCGGTGCCGGGAGCGTCGGCGGCAATCGCAGCGCTGTCGATCGCCGGAATCCCGACCGACAGGTTCACGTTCGAGGGATTTATCCCGGCACGCGACGCGGCGCGGCGCAGCGCGCTGGAAGAACTCCGCCGCGAGCCGCGCACGATGGTTTTCTACGAGGCGGCGCGCCGGCTGGCCGATACGCTCGGTGAGATGACGGCCGCATTCGGAGAATCGCGGGATGCGGCGGTGGTGAGCGAAATCACCAAGACTTACGAGGCGACGGTGCGCGGGACGCTGGCTGAACTGGAACGCCGTTTTCGCGCGAAGCCCGCGCTCGGAGAGATCACGATCATCGTCGCAGGCGCGCCCGATACGTCGAGCACCGCCGGCGCGGACGCGGGTTCGGTCACCGTTGACGTGGCTGAAGCGCTCGAAGTTCTGCGTGAGGCGGGACTTGGGCTCAAGCAGGCGAGCGCGGTGATCGCGCGGCTGACGGGGATGGGGCGTCGCGAAGTGTACCAGAATGCCCTCAAATCGCGCTCTGATGAGTCCAGTGATGAGTGACCGGTGGACAGCATCCTATCCCCGCGCTTGCAGTCGCATCGAGGGTGCGGTTCAATGAAAGCGAGGAGCGGAGCGGGGATGGCGATGAGGCCTAAGGCCCGGCAAATGGCTGGTCAGGCCGCATCGGGTGGCGCAAACGGCCCGATTGCGGTGCTGGTGGTCCATGGACCCAACCTGAATCTGCTCGGCGAACGCGAGCCGGAAATTTACGGCCGAACCCACCTCGCTGATATCAACAAGGAACTCAAGCAACTGGGACGCGAACTCGAGATGAAGGTTGAGACGTTTCAGTCGAACAGCGAAGGCGGGATCGTCGAGCGAATTCAGAAGGCGCGCGGCAAGTGCGACGTACTAATCATCAATCCCGGCGCATATACGCACACCAGCATTGCGATTCGCGACGCGATACAGGCAGTGAACATCCCGGTGATCGAAGTGCATCTGTCCAACGTGTATCGGCGCGAGGCGTTTCGGCATCATTCGACGATTTCGGACATCGCGCACGGTCGAATCATGGGATTTGGCGCCGAGAGCTATAGCCTGGCTCTCAGAGCCGCGCGCACGATGGCCCAGGAGTCGCGCCGACGGAGCGCATGAGCGATGCCGGCCAACGATCAAGCGCGCAGGCGAGTCGTCGTTGCGGAAAGACACGGAGAGCAGATGGAAGTACGCGAACTGAAAACCCTTCTGGTCCTGATGCGCGACTACGGGCTGGTTGAGCTCGAGATAGAAGACAAGAAGGGCAAGGTGCGGCTGGTCCGCGGCGGCGGGCGCGCGTCGGTGGACGTGACCGAGGCGGGTTCGGAGGCGCACGTGGCGGCGCGCGCGGGCTCGCCGATCAAGATGGCGATGAGGCACGTGGAGGCGACCGAAGAGGAAGGCTCGAAGGCGGCGGGCAGAATCGAGCTGGCGCCGAATCAGAAGCTGATCGAAAGCCCGATGGTGGGTACGTTTTACCGGGCCGGCTCGCCGGACGCGGCGCCATTCGTCGAGGAAGGATCCTCGGTGCGCAAGGGCCAGCCGCTGTGCATCATCGAGGCGATGAAGATGATGAACGAGATCGAATCGCCGGCAGCGGGGCGGGTGGTAAGAATCATCGCCGAGAATGGCAATCCTATTGAGTACGGTCAGCCGCTGATGATCATCGAAGTGATTTGAGAAGGCGGAGCGCTCGTCGATGTTCAAGAAACTGCTGGTCGCAAATCGCGGGACAATCGCAATCCGGATAATCCGCGCATGCCGCGAGCTGGGGATTTCGACGGTGGCGGTTTACTCCACGGCGGACAAGGACGCGCTGCACGTGCGGATGGCGGACGAGTCGGTATGCATCGGACCGCCGGCTGCTGAAGACAGCTACATGAACATCCCGGCGATTCTAAGCGCGGCCACCACCTTCGGCGCCGACGCGGTGCATCCGGGCTACGGCTTTCTGTCCGAGAATGGCGACTTCGCGGAGGCATGCCAGCGCTCGGGGCTGAGCTTCGTGGGTCCGCGGGCGCGTCATATCAGGCTGATGGGCGACAAGCCGCGCGCACGGCGAATCATGAAGCGCGCGGGCGTGCCTGTTCTGCCGGGCAGCGAGGGCACTGGAGTTACGGAGTTGCGGGAGGCGCAAGCGGACGCGAAGCGGCTGGGCTACCCGGTGCTGATCAAGGCGGCGGCGGGCGGCGGCGGCAAGGGGATGCGAATCGTTCGCGATGGAGCAGAGCTGACGCGCCTGTTTCCGCAGGCGCAGGGGGAATCCGAGTTGTCGTTCAACTCGCGCAAGATGTACCTGGAGAAATACCTGGAGCGAGTGCGTCACGTCGAGTTCCAGATTCTTGCCGACCTGCACCGCAACGCGATTCATCTTGGCGAGCGCGACTGCTCGATTCAGCGCCGTCATCAGAAGCTGATCGAGGAATCGCCGTGCCCGATTCTGACCGCCCGGCTGCGCGAAAAGATGGGCAAGGCGGCGGTGCGCGCGGCCGAGGTGGTCGGCTATTCGAACGTCGGCACGGTGGAATTTCTGCTGGCGGGCGGCGGCGTATTTTATTTTATAGAAATGAACACCCGGATCCAGGTCGAGCACGGCGTGACCGAGATGGTCACGGGGGTTGACCTGGTGAAGGAAAGTATCCGGATGGCGATGGGTGAGAAGCTTGGGCTGAAGCAGCGGCAGGTGAAGTTCGACGGTGCGTCGATGGAGTTTCGCATCTATGCCGAAGATCCGGAGCGTCACATTCCCTCGCCGGGCGTGGTGACCAATCATCATCCGCCGGGCGGGCTGGGCGTGCGCGTGGAGACGGCGCTGTACGACGGCTATCGCGTGCCGGTGCAGTACGATCCGCTGATCGCAAAGCTGATAGTGCATGCCGAGACGCGGCCCGAAGTGATCGCGCGGGCCAAGGCGGCGCTGCGCGAGTATGTAATCGACGGCATCAAGACCAACATCCCGCTGCATCTGAAGATTCTGCAGGATCCGGATTTCAATCGCGGCGAATTCTCCACCGATTTTCTAAGCCGCTATGTACCGGCCGAGCCCGAAGCCGCGCATCACGCGCCGGTGAGCAAGGCCTCTTGACCGCAACGCTCCGCGCCATGCTTGATAGAGCCCAGTGGAGAGGCGTCATGCCTCGGCCCATGAGTCGGATAAAGAACTTGAAAAAAATTAAACGAGCATTTCTTGCACTGATAATCGGGGTGATCGCGAGCGTGCCGGCTGCGGCGCAGGAGGGCATGAATCCGCTGATTCCCGGCGGCAACAGCGCACCTCCGGGCCGCGCGCCCAAGGCAGTGGTCGCCAATCCGCTGTACGATTTCGGCGCCGCGCTCGAAGGCACGATGGTCAGTCACACCTTCACGATCAAAAACAACGGCCAGGGCTATCTGGATATTCGCGGCGTGAAGACCTCATGCGGATGCACGACGGGAAATCCCTCGAAGATGCACATCGCGCCGGGCGACGAGAGCGAAATCGCCGTCTCCTTCGACACGCACTTTCAGAAGGGTCACCAGGTGCGCACCATCACCGCGCTCACCAACGATCCCGACAATCCACAGGTCGCGATGACGATGCAGGGGATCGTCAAGAAGCAGGTCGAGGCGCAGCCGGCTGAAATCTCATTTGGCAACGTGAGGAAGGGGACCCAGGACACCAGGGAGGTGGTGGTCAACGATCTCAATCCGGGGCGTGAGCCGTTCCAGGTCGGTCCGGTGAGCAACTCGAATTCTTCGATCAAGGTGGTGCAGGGAAAGCGTCCCGACGGCAAGCCGGGCGCGCTGCTCAAGGTATCGCTGCTCAAAACGATGCCGGTGGGGCAGTTCGACGACACGATCAAGATCACAACCAATCGCGTGCCGTTGCAGGTTGACGTGTTCGGAACCGTGACGGGAGATTTGAATGTCGATCCCACGCAGGTTTCGTTCGGTATCGTTCCGCGCGGCCAGGACATCGTGAGAATTTTCAAGCTGAGCAATCAGGGTCCCCATCCGGTAAAGGTACTCGAGGTATCGAGCAGCAGCCCGGCCGTCGCCGCGACCGCGGAGCCGGTCACGCCGGGCAAGGAATACAAGGTGACGGTTACGCTCAGGCATGGCACACCCGACGGGCAGCTGCGGGGGAATTTGACGATCAAGACGGACGACCCGGATCAGGCGACGCTGAACGTACCGTTCTACGCAATCGTGGGGCAGTTCAAGACCTGATCGAGGTTCGACGCGAACAGGGGAACTGGGCTGAAATGGCTCGGCGCGAGAAATCTCGGATCGTTTCCTGGTTGCTGGACCGGATGAGCGATTGGGCCGTCGGTCTGCTCACCAAGCCTCTCAAGAGTTACGCGCTCCACATCCCGAACGACATTGCCGCGCTCAAGCGTCACATTCGCAAGGGCGACGTCGTATTGGTGGAGGGAAACGAGCGAATCAGCGAATGCATCAAGTACCTGACGCAAAGCTCGTGGTCGCACTCGGCGTTGTACGTCGGTGACGAGCCGATTCGGCGCGATCCCGAGATGAAGGCGCCGCTGGTCGCGCAATTCGGCGGGGAAGCGAACTTCCTGATGGTCGAGGCGATCGTGGAGGCGGGCGTGGTGCTCTCGCCGTTGGCCAAGTATCGCGACTTCAACATCCGCGTGTGCCGGCCGTTCAACCTGTCGGCGGCGGACCTGGCCGAAGTGATGGACGAGGCGATTCGCAGCGTGGGCGATACCTACGATCTGCGCAACGTAATCGATCTGGCGCGCTACTTTCTGCCGTTGAAACTGGTGCCCCCGCGCTTTCGCCGCCGGGCGCTGCAGTTCGGAAGCGGCGAGCCGACGCGCGCCATCTGTTCGAGCGTGGTCGCGTCGTCGTTTAATCGCGTCAAGTTTCCGATCGTGCCGAACTACGAGCAGTTGCCGCCGCCGCCGCCCAGGCGCAGACTGTGGCCGATAGGCTCGAAGACCGCCGGCGCGTTGCAATACGGCACGCTCAGGACGGTCTCGCCGACGCTGATCACGCCGCGCGATTTCGATCTGTCGCCCTATTTCGAGATCATCAAATTCAATATCATCGAGAACATGCGTTTCGACTATCATAAGATTTCGTGGGCCGACGCCGCACCACCTGCGCCGGTGAAGAAAGGCGCGTGACGGCGGGAACATCGGAACCATCGCAAGCAGGGGAGCATTCATTGAGCGACGAACAAGGGCACGCACGCGGCCGGCGAGAACTTCTCGAAAAGACAATCGCGAAGATTCTGCATCGCCATTGCAATTTCGGATGGGCGAACTACTACATCCCGAGCGAGAAGTTCCCGAGCCTCATCAAAGAGCTGGTCGAGGTGACGAGCCCGGGCGGACAGGCCGGTCACGATGAATTGGTGCAGTTTTTTCTTGGCATGCAGCGGTTGTCGTCGATCCAGGACCGGGTGGCGAAACTCGAGCAGGAATTTTCCGTGTACAAGCGCGCCTGAGGCCGCGTCCTCAAAGCGATTGGTGCAATTTGGCGCTCAGTTCAGGCCAAGTCAGGCCAAGATTAGCCGGGTGGTCGCGGGATAAATGGCATCAGGGGATTTGTAATCCTCTGCGTGGCGGGAAAGCGGGGCGATTCGGCGATGATGGCGCGCGAGAAGGCGGCAACGGGCTGACTGGCGACCGCAGGGGCGGCTCGATAACTTCAGAGCGGATAAATTCGCCGGGGTGCGGCGGGTTCTATTCGCCCGCGGGCAGTGAACAGCGTGAAAGCCGGGGTGCTTGGGGCAATCAGGCCGCCGCATAGCCAGCTGGTTCGTCAGCAAAGGCCGCCAGGTCTATGTGACGGCCGTCTTGGTTTGGCCACGCGGCCGTCTTGGTTTGGCCAGCCCCCCGGCTCGTGATCGCCTGAAACCGCTGCTAAATTGCCGCTGACGCTATTAGCTTCGCTTACGATCATCTACGATCAATTAACAATAGGACGCGAAAAAGCCCCGACTTCGGGCCTCACTGGCGGGACAAAACCAGGTAAACGTATCGCTCAGCGCAGTGCAAATGTCGTGCGATTTCGACGGGCGTGAGCATCTCGCGCCGGAGCCTTCCGATCTCTTCGTCTAGCGGCACTAATCGCTGCGGGAAGGTGACGCGGCCTCCGAACGCCGCGCAGACCTTGCGCGCGATCTCTTCGCCGAGCCTCGCGGCCAGCCGTGAAAACGCCGGATCTGCGGCCGCCGGAACATAAATTCTCTCGCCGCCGAGTACCTCGACGACGCGCGCGGCGTCCGCTTGACCGAGCGTTCTGATCAACGCTTCGCGCGAGACCCAGCCACGACTATCGCCCCGCTTTCCCGCCAATCTTGAACCCCACCGCGAGGATCGCTTTTCTGCTCGAAACTTTTATCCGCCCGCCGCGGGCGCATCCGAACTAAAATTCAGCGCGCGCGCCTCGATCTCCGTGGTGAAACCGGCCGAGCGGGAAAGCTTGTGGCGTGCTGTCATGATGAAGTAATTGCCGTCGTAGGTTCCCCACCCGTGGAGCGTGACGATCGCGCCGCCCGTCAGCACGACGTTGCCGGGAATTTCCAGCCGCGTCGTCGCCTGGAGCATGTTGCGGCGATGCAGCTCCGCTTGTGCCTTCAGCGCGGCCTGTTGGCCGTTCTCGCATCGGCGTATCAGTTTGATGGTGTCGCCGGTCGGGACGGGCGGCGAAGCCTCGGCCGTGTGAGTGCTCCTTCTGAAATTTACGCTGTTTTCGCTGGCGCTTTTTCGCAGGCTCGCTTTTCGGCTTTGGCCGTGACACCCGACTATTCGCGCCAGTATTCCTGCTCGGCGACTGCCTGTCGCTGTAATCGCGCGGTCCATCCGAAGTTAACACTGCCCAAGCTTGAACTCTTCGCCCGTGGGCGGCGTGAAGGCTGGAGCGTTTGGGGCAATCAGGCCGCCGCGTAGCCGACTGATTCGTCAGCAAGGGCCATCAAGTCTATGTCACGGGATCAATTGCAGGTTTGCGCCGGCGTTCACAGCCACCCCTTCAGAGCGACGAGCTCCTAAAGCGCGGTTCGATCGTCCGAGAGAAGAGAGCGCGCTGCCAAGCGCGTTCAGCACCGCCTACTGCATTTTTTCCGTCAGCCGCCCAGCCCGCTGTCCAAATCACAAGTACGGCGGCCTCCTCAGCCCGCTCCACAGCGCTGCCCCAGGCCGACATCGCCGCGCATCGCGCGGCGCCGCCGGACCGTGCTGCATCCTCAGCACTGCTTGCCAGAATTAACGCCGATTGGAGTTCTCCTGCCGTAGCCCGATCGCAGGCGTGGTCGCGGGCAACCTGAATCGCTCTGCGGGGCCGATCGTCTCCGGGAAATTCCCTCTCGTAAAGATACAAGACCCGCTCCGCGCAGTCGCAGGCGAACAGGCGCAGATCCGAGCGGAGGTCTCGTACCGCGAGAAGCCGTCTCTCCCTGCTAACCTGAACGAACCCCGTTTCAACATCGCCTTCTGTGGAAATAGGCTCTGAAACCTCCACCAAACATGCAATCGGTCCGTCCGCTTGCAAGAGCGCATCCCAGAGCGTCGGTGATGAACGGTAACCGATCTGGCTTATGGTCTCCCCCTCACCAGCGTCTATCGAGACAGGCGTGTAAGCTCGAATTTCTCCGATGCGCCAGGGGACCGAGTTCCCGGCGATCACATCCTCGTCTGAGTGAAGGTCTTCGTAAGTAAAGTGGTAAGCGCGGAGCATTGCGTCTCTTCTCAAGGAGGAGTGAGTGCCGAGCTTATGGGAGCTATCTCCTATGGGCCCGGTACTCCGTCGGCTCAAGACCAAAGTTGTCGCGCAGTCGCCCCCTTATCCTATAGAACAATGGCGGATGCTGCCCGAAACGGTACACCCTGTAAAGGTAGTAACTGCCGGGATGTTGTTCGGAGCACCTTACCTCCCGCCGTGTTAAGTAGAAGGGGCTGGCGGCGGCACCTCGCGTCGTCTTTACTTCGATACGTATTTCAGCTCCATTCGCGGGGTTGAAGGAAAGTATGTCGTAGCCCTTTTCGTCGCCCCCTTTTTCTATAGCCACGTGTCGAACTCGCTTCTTGAGGTCAATGCGACCTGCGGCCAAAAGACGCGCTTTTTCGTACTTATACACGAGGAGTTCGCCATCGGTCCCGAGTTTAGCGTCGGGAGGCGGCGGTGAGCTTCCGGAGCCGCTAGGCGGTTCGCCTTTCAACTTGGCCTTCTTCGGTGGCGGTTCCTCGCGCAACGCGTCGTCGTAAATCGGCCTTTCGCGCCTGGGCTTTTTGAGGTTGCGTTCAAGCCAGTCGCAAACTTCTTTCTGGCCGACTTTTCTCTCGTTAAACTTATAGATCGCGTGTGTGCTTCCGCCATTGTAGCCCGGTATGTGGCGCGTGAGTTCGTCTGGGAATTGCGGCTTGGACTTAAACGGGGCAAGATTCCTGCGCATTTGATAGTGCAAAGGCGAGCCGTCGTTAGCGTCGATAACCCCGCGCTCTTTTTTCGCCTTCGAGACCACGATGCCCCATCCGACAACAAATCTCTTGCGTCCGTGCGCGACCAGAACAATGTCCTGTTCATTGACCCTGTCGGCAAACCACTCACCGCCACGCCCATGTCGCTTCCTGGCCTTGGGTCCGTATCCCATGAACGCGGCTTTCTCGCGCGGAATCACCTCAAGCCACTGATTGAGGGTTCCCGAACCACTGCCATTGACATTCGGCGAGACTACCCAAAACTGCCGTTGCCTCATCGTCCCTCTCCTGAACTTGATTCGATGTGACTGTACGGGTGCTGTTACCCGCGCTCAATCGCGCCTTTCCTTCGGCCAAGCTCAGGGGGCGGGCTTTCCGCCGCCTTTGAGTGGAATCCGGCCGCCGGACGGCTTTTCGACCTCGGCGTCGGTCGTAACGATAAGCTGGCCGGGGTCGCTCTCGCCCTTTGTCACCGCCGACGGCGTGAACTTGATCGCAATCGAACATGAATGCCCGGCCCCAAGCAGTTGCCCCACAAAGCAGGTCGATGTCGCCGTGTCCCAGGCATAGTCATTGCCACTGACGGAAATGCCCTCGATCAGCACCTGCGACTTGTTCGCCTTCTTCGCACTGATTTTCCCGGACTTCACAGTCGTTGAGCCGACCCGTCGCCTTCCGAAGCCAATCTGTGCGGGCGAAATCACGATTGTGGCGGCAACCGGCGTCACGGTCGCGGTCGGGGTAGCGGTGAGCGTCGCGGTTGGCGTCGCCGTCGGAGTTGAGGTTGCGGTCGCGGTCGCCGTTGCGGTGGCCGTTGCCGTCGCAGTCGGCGTCGCGGTAACAGTAGCCGTTGGAGTTGCAGTCTGAGTCGCCGTGGCCGTGGCGGTCGCTGTCCGCGTCGCGGTAGCAGTCGGCGACACAGTTGCGGTCGCGGTCGGGCTTGGGATGCCCACCGCGTAGAGGTAAGCGCCTAACGAGGGGTTGTCCAGAGAGGCGATGTAAATGGTCCCATCGGCGCTGATCGCCGGTGAGGAGTACCGAAAATCGCTATTGCCGGTCGCGAACGTCCACTTTTCTATGGCACCGCTGGTGCCGTTATCGGTCACCGCATAGAGGGTGCCCCCGGAACCGACGTAAATGGTCCCGTCGGCGCCGACCGCCGGCGAGGAGTCCGTACTATAGCCGATGTTAAATGCCCACTTCTGCGTGACAGTGACTTGTCCTCCGTCGGTCAACGCGTACAGGTAGCCGTCCGCCGCGGAGGCGACGTAGATGGTCCCATCAGCGCCGATCGCCGGCGAGGAGTCACCCCCACAGTTTGGAAACGCCCACTTCTGCGTGACAGTGCCTTGCCCTCCGTCGGTCAACGCGTAGAGGTGGCCGTCTTCGGAGTCGACGTAAATCGTCCCATCGGCGGCGATCGCCGGCGAGGAGTTGATACCATAACCCGCGGTGGCGTCGAACTCCCACTTCAGCGTGCCGTCGGGGTTGACCGCTAAGAGAGCGCCGAAATAGTAGCCGAAATAGACGGTCCCGTCAGTGCCGATCGCTGGCGAGGAGTACACAGGCCCGCTGTCAAACCACCACTTCTGGCTGCCGTCGGGATTGACCGCGTAGAGGCCATCATAAGAGCCGACGTAAATGGTCCCATCAGACCCGATCGCTGGCGAGGATTCCACAAAAGGGAGGGAACCCCAGCTTGAGAACGCCCACTTCAGCGTGCCGTCGGGATTGACCGCGTAGAGGTAGTCCTCAGAGGCGACGTAAATGGTCCCATCGGCGCCGATCGCTGGCGTGGATTCCACGAAACCACCATCGACACTTGAGAACGCCCACTTCAGCGTGCCGTCAGGATTGACCGCATCGAGGCTGGCCAGAGAGCCGACGTAAATGGTCCCATCAGAGCCGATCGCCGCCGAGGCCCACATCGCAGTATCCGTTTCAAGCGCCCACTTCTGCAAGCCGGGGTTGGCGCTGGTGTCATATGGGCTAAGCCCGGTATGCGCGAGATTGTAACGGAACATCGGCCACGGCGCGGTGGCCAACTGCGCGTGCGATATGCTCAGGGCCGCGACGGCCATAATCGCAAACGCGGCGACGCCCAACATCGCGATCGCGCCAATCCGGATTCCCCCCCCGGACTCCCTCATCGCTCCTTCCTCCCTGGTTGGGTTGCTGATTCGCCTTCACCCGCTTAGCTGGCGTCGTCACGAAAGCTCGCGCCTAACAGTATCTATTGGGACTTCTGCGGCTTCTCCCCTTCGAGATGAGCACTGGGAGACTGCTCAGTTGTCGGCGTACGGTTCGAGTCTGCGATTTCAACGACCGCCTTGCCTGCTGCTGCGTCTCCTGGCCGTTTAGGCTTGTGTTGATGGTGTCGGAGCTTAGGCGGCCCGATTTTTTCCCTTGCATCATCCGAGAATAGGTCGTGAATAGCACCGGCAATATCTTCGACATCAAGAAGAACTCCTTCAGAGTTATGAATCTTGCGCCGCATGAGGGAGAGCACCTGCTCGTCGAAAAGGAACCGACCGACCGATTCCGGGTTCAATGCCGCAGTCCTCTCCCAAAAAGCTTCTTGTTCTCCCTTCTTGATAGCCTGTTTATGAAGCAATGCTAATCGCTCTGCGTTCGCGTCGAAACTTGCGTCGGACAGATCGATGGAAAACGCTTTCTCGTAGTCAATGCCGTCATCGAATGTCAGATGGTACAAGTTCCAAACCACGCCGTTCGTCAAAACGACCCAGTGAAAATTGTTCTCGGACGCATACAGTTCTGCCTGCTCGACATGGCGGTCTCGCAGTTTCTCGCCTGCGGCTTTGGCTTCTACGAGCAACTTAGTCACACCGTCAAGCTTTAAGACGATGTCAACGAACTTATTCTTGAGATGAGCCTCACGGCTAAGTTCGCCTATGGCGTCCCACCCAAGAACACCTTCGAAAATCCTGATGAGGAGCAATACCGTGTCCGCCTCGTTCAGGCTGTCCTTTTGTGCTTGTAGAAGATACGGGAGCATCTTCTTGAGAGGTTTCCTGATATCGATCGGCATTGGTTTTTTTCCTGAGCTCCCCAAGCGATGGCTTATGAAAGCATTCTCCCCAGAATTCCCATTTTGAATCCTGATTCACTCTCGCACCAACACCAGCGGCTTGCAAACGCGGAGGTTCGAGCCCGGTGTTGAGTCCAGGAGGCTTCCCGACGACCTCAACTTTTGCCTTTCGTCCTCGCCCAAAACGCCCCAATAGAGCCGTGTCTTCAATGGCTTAACCATTCCTCAAAACTTTCGGTTGATAATATTTCGTTCCGCTGTAAGCACCATCCGTGAGTTTCTCGTACCCGTAGCGACCCGGCGCTTGGTCCGCCGGAGCAGACGGAGGGAACTTCCGACGAATGGCTTCGACACCTTACCAGGGCAGGCGCCGGCCGCCGCTCCACCTCTGCGCGGCCTGCCGCACGATCCCGCAACGCGATTTATTCTTTTCCAATACACGAATATGGTGTAAGATAGGTGTATGAGAACCAACATCAACATTGATGATCGGCTTTTGTCGCAAGCCCGCAAGCTGACCCGCCTGCGCACCAAACGCGAGGTCGTGCAGCGCGCACTCGAATTGCTGGTCGAGACAGAAACGCGCAAAGACATCCTGCGCTATCGCGGCAGCGGCGTTTGGCAGGGCGATTTGAAAGCCATGCGCAGGAACCGCATTTGATCTTGGTCGACAGTTCGGTCTGGATTGACTTTCTCAACCGCAATCGCGGACGCGCGGGCGACGAGTTGGAACGTTTGATCCGCTCGGGCGCACCGCTGGTGCTGGCGGGCGTGATCGTGACCGAGGTTCTGCAGGGCCTCAGACGCGATGTGGCCGAGATCGCGCGGCTTTTGGCCGGCTGGCCTCTGATCGAGCCGGGCGGGTTCGCCACCTACGCAGCCGCCGCCAGCATCTTTCGCCAGGCTCGCCGGCGAGGCCTGACCCTGTCCACCGTGGACGCCTTGCTGGCTTGTCTCGCCATCGAGTATCAGGCCGCCTTGTTCACCCTCGACAAGGACTTCGAGCGTCTCGCCTTCCCCGGCTTGCGGTTGCACCATCCCGGCGACACTGGCCGCACCTGAGGCCAGTCAGATTTTGCTCTTGCGCTAAAGGCGCATCGCTCGGCGCTCTCCCCGAATCGAACTGGATTCAACGGCCGATTGATACTACAAGTTTGTTCCGCTGCCTGACGAACGAAATTTCAGATGGAGGCGCTATCCATGGACGCTTTTGAAGCGATTCTCTCCCGCCGGGTGCAGCGCGCGTTCTCGGACAAACCGGTGGAGCCCGAAAAACTCTCGAAGATCGTCGAGGCCGGGCGCCATGCGATGAGTGCGCGCAACATGCAGCCGTGGCAGTTTGTCGTGATTCAAAATCCCGACCGGCTTAAAGAGATTGGTGCGCTATGCTCGACGGGCCGCTTCGTTGCCGAGGCGCCATCGGCGATCGTGGTGCTCAAGGACGTCGCCAACGCGCGGTGGGCCGACGTGGATTGCGGGCAGGCCGTGCAGAACATGGCAAACGCGGGATGGGCACTGGGCCTCGGCACTTGCTGGGTCGGCAACTTCGACGGGGCGAAGATTGGCGCGCTGCTTGGCGTCAAGGACGGATGGGCAGTGTTCACGATTCTGCCGTTCGGCTACAGCGACCCGAAGAATCCACCGCAGGCGCGGCCGCTCAAACCGCGGAGCGAGATGGTGCATTATGAGCGCGTGGGAAATCCCAAGCCGTGACGATCTGGTAGACTCTTAACGCTGAAAAAAGGTTTTGCGATGGCGATAAAACAGCAAATTCCACCCGAAGCGTACGCAACGTTGCAGGCTAATCCCGACGCGCTCTATCTCGACGTCCGCACCGAAGGAGAATTTGCGGCCGGACACGCGGCCGGCGCGATCAATATCCCGGTCATGGTTGCCAAGGGCCCGGGGCAGATGCAGTTGAATCTCGACTTTGTCGAGGTCGCCGAGAAGGTAATTCCGCGCGGCAAGAAACTCGTCGTCGGATGCATGGTGGGCGGACGTTCGCAGCGCGCGTGCGAGATGCTCGAAGAGGCCGGATTCACCGATCTGACCAACGTGGTCGGCGGCTTTGGTGGCCAGCGCGACGCGTCGGGGCAGGTGGTCGTCGCGGGATGGAGAGACGCGGGACTGCCGGTGACGACCGAGCTGGGCGACGCCGCCTACGCGGCGCAGCGGACCAAGGCGGGCCTGTAATGGCGATACGCCTGACCCGGATTTACACACGCACGGGCGACAAGGGGAATACGGCGCTGGTCGGCGGCAGGCGCGTGCCCAAGGAGAGCGCGCGGCTGGAGGCCTATGGAACGACCGATGAGCTGAATTCGATTATCGGAATCGTTCGCACCTACCTGCCGCAATATCGCGACGGGTTCGGCGCCGACTTCGAGTCATATTCGGACATCCTGCGGCGGATACAAAACGAATTGTTCGACGTCGGCAGCGAACTCGCCACGCCGCCCGACGGCGAATATCCGCAGATGCACAAGATGGGCGCCGGCGAGATCAAGCGGCTCGAAGAAGAGATGGACGCGATGGAGAAGGAGCTGGAGGGGCTTAAATCTTTCACGCTTCCCGGCGGCGGCGTGCTCAACGCGTTCCTGCATCAGGCGCGCACGGTGTGCAGGCGTGCGGAGCGCGAATGCTGGCGGCTGAAGCGCGAGGAAGACATCAGCGACAATCTCATCATCTATGTGAACCGGCTGAGCGATCATCTGTTCGTGCAGTCGCGATGGGTTGCGAAGCGGCTCGGCGAGCCCGAATTTCTGTGGGACCGGGCGCTGCGGATCGAGGAGAATAAGAAGACGGCGCGCGCGGCGAAGAGTAAGCCGAGCCGCGGCGGCAGCGTGAAATCCTGAGTGAGGGAAATTTGGCGATGGCTGAATCCAGCGAAAGGAAAATCTATCTTCGACAGGCTCAGGTCGGCCCGATGGCGAATTTTGTGTACCTGATCGGCGATCCGGTCACGCGCAAGCTCGCGGTCGTCGATCCCGCATGGGAGGTCGATGCGATACGCACATTTGCCGAGGGGGAAGGTTACCAGATCGACAAAATCCTGCTGACGCACTATCACCCCGATCATCTGGGCGGGCACATGATGGGCCAGAATATCGAGGGCGCCGCCAAGCTGCTCGAACACGTGAAGGTCAAGGTCTATGTGAACAAGCACGAGGCTGGCGGGGTGAAGCAGGTCGCGGGATTGTCGGACTCCGACATGGTCAAGGTCGATGCGGGCGACACGGTCAAAGTCGGCGAGCTCGAGGTGAAGTTCCTGCATACTCCCGGGCATACGCCGGGCTCGCAATGCTTCCTGGTCGAGGGCAACCTGATTTCCGGCGACACGCTGTTCGTGAACTCGTGCGGACGGGTGGACCTGCCGGATTCGGATCCCGAGGCGATGTATCACAGCCTGAACGATACGCTGCGCAATCTCGACGACTCGACGGTGGTGTATCCGGGGCACGCGTACTCGTCGGAATCGAGCACGACGATCGGCGATCAGAAGCGTCACAACATGTACATGCGATTCCCTACGCTCGACGATTTTCTCGAAGCGATGGGCTACCCGCGCCGCTAGCCGGGGATTCGCGCAAGGGTCGTGAACTCCAGCCATGCGTGAGGATTCGCACAAGCTCGCCGCGCAAGCCGAAAAGCTGCGCGACGAGATCGACCGCGCCAACTATCGCTACTACGTCCTCGACGATCCGGAAATTTCCGACGCCGAATACGACAAGCTGATGCGCCGGCTCCAGGCGCTCGAACGGGAGCATCCCGCGCTTGCCACGCCCGATTCGCCCACGCAGCGGGTGGGTGCGGCGCCGAGCGAAAAATTCGGCGCCGTGGCGCATCGGCGGCCGATGATGTCGCTCGCCAACGCGATGGACGCCGAGGAGATGCGCGAGTTCGACAAACGCGTCAAGCGGCTGCTGAAATCCGACGCCGAAATCGAGTACGTTGCCGAGATCAAGCTCGACGGACTCGGTATCGAGCTGGTTTACGAAGACGGGCGGTTGATCGTCGGCTCGACCCGCGGCGACGGAATCAACGGCGAGGACGTCACCCAGAATATCCGCACGATCAAGAGCGTGCCGCTCAGATTGCGCCGTCCCGAGCACGGCAAAATCCCGCGCCTCCTCGAAGTGCGCGGCGAAGTGATTATTCCGCGGACCGGGTTTGCAAGGTTGAACCAGGAGCGCGACGAGGCCGGCGAGCCGGTGTTCGCCAATCCGCGCAACGCAGCGGCGGGAGCGCTTCGCCAGCTCGATCCAAAGATCACCGCGTCGCGGCCGCTCGACGTTTTCCTGTACGCCCCTGGCGTGATCGAGGGCGTCGCGTTCAAATCGCAGTGGGAATTTCTGCAAGGGATCAAAGCGCTGGGGTTGCGCGTGAATCCGTTGTCGCGCGTATCCGGGGGCATCGACGCGATCCTCGGATACTGGAACGAAATCACCGAAAAACGGCACGCGCTGGACTACGAGGCCGATGGCGTGGTGGCCAAGGTGAACTCGTACGCGCTCCAGGAACAGCTCGGCGAGGTGTCGCGTTCGCCACGCTGGGCGATTGCCTACAAGTTCAAGGCGCAGCAGGCGGAGACGGTGGTCGAGAAGATCGACGTGCAGGTCGGCAGAATCGGCTCACTCACGCCGGTCGGAAAACTTCGTCCCGTGCAGCTCGCCGGCGTGACGATTTCGAATACTTCGCTGCACAACCTAGACGAGATCAGGCGCAAGGACATCCGCGAGCGCGACACCGTGCTGATCGAGCGCGCCGGCGACGTGATTCCGTACGTCATTCGGGTCACCAGGGAAGCGCATCCGCGCGCGAAGCCGTTTGAGATGCCCACCCATTGCCCGGAATGCGGCGCGGCGATCGTCCACGAGGAGGGCGAGGTCGGTTACTTCTGCGTCAATGCGAATTGCCCGGCGCGGATGCGCGAATCGATTCGCCATTTCGCGTCGAAGGGCTGCCTCGATATCGAAGGGCTGGGCGACAAGCTGGTCGCGCAACTCGTCGAGAAGGGGTTGGTGAAGGAGATGGACGATCTATTCGGGCTGACCAGGGAGCAACTCGCCGGGCTCGAGCGAATGGCCGACAAGAGCGCGCACAACGTGCTGGACGCGATTGCGGCGGCGCGCAAGACTTCGCTCGACAGGTTTATCAACGGGCTTGGGATACGGCACGTCGGCGAGCATACCGCCCGTCAACTGGCGTTGAAGTTCAAGACGATGGACGCGCTGGCGACCGCCTCGGAGGACGATTTGCTCGGCGTGCGCGATATCGGGACGGAAGTAGCGCACAGCATCCGCGACTACTTCGACGAGCCCCGAAATCTGAAGACCGTCAAGCGGCTGATCAAAATCCTGGATGTCGAAGCGCCGGCCCAGGTCGAGGGGCGCGGCCCAATCCGCGACAAGACGTTCGTGCTGACCGGGACGCTCGAATCGATGACGCGGGAGGAGGCCGAGCGCGAAATCATGGCGGCAGGGGGGCGAGTCACGTCGTCGGTCAGCCGCAAGACGGACTTCGTGGTCGCGGGCGCGGAGCCGGGCTCGAAGCTGAAGAAGGCAAAGGACTTGGGAGTGAGGGTGCTCGACGAGAAAGGGCTCGCGTCGATTCTTGCGGGCGAATCGTCCTGACTTGGGCGAGGTATTGGAGGCATGACGACTCAAAAACAATCGGGTCGCGCCAGGCTGCATCTGATAATCAGCGGGCGGGTGCAGGGAGTCGGCTTTCGATTCTCGGCCTACGACCAGGCAAACGATCTCGCGCTTGCCGGATGGGCGCGCAATCTCCCGGGCGGCGAGGTCGAAATCGTCGCGGAAGGCAGCAAGGAGAGTTTGCAGATTTTCGCGGCGTGGGCGCATCTGGGCACGCCGTCGGCGCATGTAACTGAGGTACGCGAAGACTGTCTGGATTTTATGGGGGAATTCACCGAGTTTCGGATTCGCTGATGGGGCGGGCAGAAAAGTGGGGCTTTAACGGCCCGGTTAGATTAGCTATGCTTTAAACCCGCGTGTTTGAATATTTGTCGGACTTCGAGATATCGGAGTAATTTTCAATCAGGCTCTAACCACAAGGAGATTGGACTGAGATGGCTGTACCACCTGAGGCGGCTGAGCAAGCTGCCGAGTCGCATGAATCCGCCGCGTCCGCGCCCAAGCCGCATCTGAAGCGCGACCATGTCGTTATCCGGTTTGCGGGCGACTCGGGCGATGGAATGCAGTTGACGGGGATGCAATTCACGTCGGAATCGGCGCTGGCCGGTAACGACATAGCAACACTGCCCGACTATCCCGCTGAAATCCGCGCGCCGCAGGGTACGCTGGCCGGGGTCAGCGGCTTTCAGCTGAATTTTTCAAGCAACGAGGTCTTCACCCCCGGCGACGAGCCCAACGTGCTGGTCGCGATGAATCCCGCGGCGCTGCGGACCAACGTCGAGGATCTTCAGCCCAACGCCGTCATAATCGTGGACCGCGAGGCGTTCAACGAATCCAACATCAAGCGCGCCGGCTACGCGAGCAATCCGCTGACGGATCATTCGCTCGACAAATTCCAGGTGATCGAAGTCGATGTGAGCAAGCTCACGTCGCTGGCGGTGCACGGGCTGGGGCTCAATAATCGCGCGGCGTTCCGATGCCGCAACATGTTCGTGCTCGGGATGCTGTCGTGGCTGTTTCAGCGGCCGATCGACAGCACGATCGTCTCCCTCAAGAACCGCTTCAAGAAGGCGCCCGAACTGATCGAGGCCAATATTCGCGTGCTCACGGCCGGGTACAACTACGGCGAGACGACCGAGATGTTCGCGAGTTCGTACGAGGTGCCTGCCGCGCGAATCGCCCCCGGCCTCTATCGCAATATCACGGGCAATAGCGCGACCGCGCTGGGTTTCGTGGCGGCCGCGGTAAAGGCAGGTCGTCCGCTGTTTCTGGGCTCGTATCCGATTACCCCCGCCAGCGATATCCTGCACGACCTCTCGGGCTACAAGAATTTCCCGGTCTATACTTTCCAGGCCGAGGACGAGATCGCCGGCGTATGCTCGGCGATTGGCGCGGCATTCGGCGGAGCGATCGCAATCACCACGACTTCGGGCCCCGGCATGGACTTGAAGGCCGAGGCGGTCGGGCTGGCAATGAAGGTTGAGCTGCCGATCGTGATTACCGACGTCCAGCGCGCCGGACCGTCCACCGGGATGCCGACCAAGCCCGAGCAGGCCGATTTGCTGCAGTCGATGTACGGACGCCATGGCGAGGCGCCAGTTCCGATTATCGCGGCCTCGACGCCGGCCGACTGCTTCGATTGCGCATACGAGGCGGTGCGAATCGCGGTCAAGTACATGACGCCGGTCATCCTGCTCACCGACGGCCAGTTGGCCAACGGTGCGGAGCCGTGGCTGCTGCCCGACCCGGAGCAGCTTGCGCCGATCAAAGTTGAATTTGCGACCAATCCAGAGGGTTTCTTGCCCTACGCCCGCGATGCGGAAACGTTGTCGCGTCCGTGGGCGGTGCCGGGAACCAAGGGTCTCGAGCATCGCATCGGAGGGCTGTCGGGCGAAAACCTGACCGGCAACGTGAGCCATTCGCCGGCCAACAACGAGCTGATGGTGCGGACGCGGGCGCGCAAGATTGCCGGTATCGTGCGCGAGATTCCGCCGACCGAAGTGTTCGGCGATGCCGGCGGCGGCGACCTGGTCGTGCTCGGATGGGGCTCGAGCTTCGGTCCGATTCGCGAAGCCGTCAAGCATGTGCGCGCCAAGGGCAAGAAAGTCTCGCACGTGCATCTGCGCTACCTGAATCCTCTGCCCCGCGACCTGGGCGAGACGCTCAAGCGTTTCAAGCAGGTGATGGTCGCGGAAATGAACATGGGACAACTGCTCAAGCTGATCCGCGCCGAATACCTGATCGACGCCTTCGGATTCAACAAAATCCAGGGCCGTCCGTTCAAAGTCAGCGAGATGGAAAACCGCATCAACCGGGTACTGGAGGGCTGATCGAAAATGGCAACCGTTCTTAACCGCAAGGATTTCGTCTCCGACCAGGAAGTGCGCTGGTGCCCCGGATGCGGCGACTACGCGATTCTGGCCGCGGTGCAAAAGACGATGCCCGAGTTCGGCATCGCGCCGGAGAATACGGTCTTCATCTCAGGGATCGGATGCTCGAGCCGGTTTCCGTACTACATGAATACCTACGGCTTCCACACCATTCACGGCCGCGCGCCGGCGATCGCCACGGGGCTTAAAATTTCACGGCCCGATCTCGACGTGTGGGTGGTGACCGGCGATGGCGACGGGCTCTCGATCGGGGGCAATCATCTAATCCACACGCTCAGGCGCAACGTCGATATAAAGATTCTGCTCTTCAACAATCGAATCTACGGACTCACCAAGGGCCAATACTCGCCGACCTCGGAAGTGGGCAAAATTACCAAGTCCACGCCGGCCGGTTCGGTTGATTTTCCGTTCAATCCGATTACGGTGGCGCTCGGCACGCATGGGACCTTCGTTGCGCGCTCGATCGACATCGAGCAGAAGCATCTCGGCGAGATGCTCAAGCGCGCGCATGCGCATCGCGGCACGTCGTTCATCGAGATTCTGCAGAACTGCAGCATCTTCAACGAGGGCGCTTTCAACGATGTCACCGACAAAGCGCTCAAGGCGGACCATCAGCTGGTTCTCGAGCACGGCAAACCGCTCATCTTCGGCAAGAATCGCGACATGGGAATCAGGATGAACGGAATGCGCCCCGAGGCAGTGCGCCTGAGCGCAACCGTCACGGAGAAGGACCTCGTCGTGCACGACGAGACCAATCTCTCGCTGGCGTTCATGCTTGGCCACTTCGAGCCTCCTCTGCCGACCCCGGTGGGAGTGTTCTACGCGGTGTCGCAGCCGACTTACGACGGAGCTGTCAACCAGCAGCTCGCGGACGCCAAGGCCAAGCAGGGCGCGGGCGACTTGAAGGAGCTGCTGAGCAAGGGCGATACCTGGACCGTGAACTGATCCGCGAACATTTTGTAGCGAATGCACGAAGGCCCGCGAGCGCATCTCGCGGGCCTTTTTTTTGAGTATCGAGTCTGCCCGGCCGGTAATCGGAAGATCTTCAGAAGCTGAGGCGTTTGAAGCGGCTTTCGGGGATAAGCCGGATCGCGCCCATGATGAAGCGCCAGAACCACGGGGTGTACACGACTTCGGCGCGCCTGCGATACGCCGCGTATATCAAATCGGCGGCTTTGGCCGGTGAAATCGTGAGGATGGCGCCCTCGCGTCCCCAGGTCATTCGAGTATCCACCGTGCCGAGCTTCACCGTCATCACATGCACGCCGCTGGCGGCCAGCCGCCCGCGCAGGCCTTGCGCAAAGATGGCGAGCGCGCCTTTGGCCGAGCCGTACACATAATTGCGTGCGCGGCCGCGCTCACCGGCGACCGATCCGATCACGATGATGAAGCCGGAGAGTTGCTGTTCGAGATGACGGGCGGCCAGCGTAATCAAGGACACGGCGCCGGTGAAATTCTGATGAATCGTGGCAAGCGCGGCGCCGGGGTCGGTCTGGGCGGCGTCTTCGTCGCCGAGCGTGCCGAAGCATACGACGACCCCGTCGAGTCCGCCGAGCCGGCCCGCGGCGTGGCGGATGAACTCGTCGTGCGAGGCGAAATCCGACGCGTCGAAGGTCCCGGAAAGAGCGGTCACTCCCGCGCGAACGCTGACATCTTCCGCAACCCGCCGCGCCTCATCGCCGTCGCGGGCGGCCAGGTACAATCGCGCTCCGTCGGATGCGAAGCGAAGCGCGAGTGCGCGCGCGATCGGGCTGGTGGCGCCAAGAATAAGAATTTTTGTCATCGTACGATAGAGCTTGCGCCGTCTTTCAGGCGGGACACATCCCAAGCCTGCGCGACAGGCTCGACGAGAAGCGGTTGTCGGGATCGGCGACGGCCTTCGCCGCCTGCCACTTGGCGAGATTCGGATACATCGCGCGAAACGTCTCCGGAGAAAGGCGCGCATCCTTGGCCAGGTACACGCGCCCACTGCGCTTCAGCACCATCGCGTCGATCGAGTCGAGAAATTCCAGCAGTCCTTCCGTCATCGGGAAGTCCAGTGCGAGCGTATAACCGGGCATCGGGAAGGAAAGCAGGCCGTCCTGTGCGCCGAACTTTTTGAGTACGGCGAGAAACGATCCACGCCGGCTCCGGCTGATCGTCTCCAGCACTTCAACCAGGCCCGCGCGGCTCTCGTCGGGCGGCCACACGCATTGATACTGCACGAAGCCGCGTTTGCCATAGATTCGATTCCAGTTCCGGATCGAATCGAGCGGGTAGAAAAAACTTTGGTAGTCGAAGATGGTGTGCGCGGCGGTCTCGCGATGAAGGGCGTAATAGACCGCGTTGAACGCCTTGACGGTAAGCCGATTCAGCGCAAATCCAGGCAGGTCGAACGGAACCATTGGGCTGAGCCGCGGTCTCGTGCCCAGCGGATCCTGCGCCAGATTTCGGGGCAGCCGGTCGAGCGTCGCAAAGTTGCCGACGTTAAGCACCGAGCGGCCCAGCGCGCCCAGCCGGCTGGCGCAATCGATCCACGCGACCGAATAGCCCCACTCGGCGTCGGCGCGCTCGAAGGCCTCGATCGCGGCGTCGATATTGCCCGCGCGGATCAACTTCCCGTCGAGATAAGCGCTCTCGACGCGCCGCATCCTTAGTTCAAGTTCGAGGATCACGCCGGTCAGACCCATCCCGCCGACCGTCGCCCGGAACAGCTCGGCGTTTTCCTCGCGCGAGCATCTAAGCACCTCGCCCGACGCGATCATCAGGTCGAAGCTGGTCACGTGCGAGGCCAATGAGGAGTCGCGATGGTGATTCTTGCCGTGCACGTCGGCGGCGATCGATCCGCCAAGCGTGACGAAGCGGGTGCCCGGCGTGACCGGCGGAAAGAAACCGCGCGGGAGAAAGACGTCGATCAACTCCGCAATCGTGACGCCGGCCTCGCATCGCAGGATGCCGGTGGCAGCGTCGAAGGAGAGCATCCGATTGAGCCGCGTCAGATCGACGACGCGATTTTGATCGTTCAGCGCCGCATCGCCGTAGGCGCGGCCGGCGCCGCGCGCGATTAGCGAGCTCGCGTCGGCGGTCACCACCGCTTGCAGTTCGGCGATTTTCTCGGGCCGGTAGATGTCGCTCTCTGAGAGCGGATAGCGGCCCCATCCGGTGAGTAACGCATGGCGCGGTTTCGCCGTCGCGCTGGATTCGTGTCGATTGTCCATTTGTGTCTTCGAGTCTGTAAGCGCGGCCGCCGTCGCGGACGGCCCGCAAATACGCATTGAAGCTAACAGGAACAAGGGCGGGCGAGAAACAGTGAACCAGCCGCGACCCGCGCGCTTCAGCGGCGCGTGGGCAGAATTTTCATTTCAGAAGAGATCCACCATCTGCGGCGAGTTGCTGGCGTTGTCGGTGATCATCACCACGCCCGACGAATAACCTAGCGCCGACGGATTGAACTCCACCGTGATGACGCACGACGAGCCGCCCACCAGCTGCGCGCCGCAGGTGGTGCTGGCGACCGAGAAGCCGCCGCCGTCCTGAAGAATCAGAATGCTCGCGATGGTCGCGGTGCCGCTGCCACTCGGGTTGCTGAGCGTCACCGTCTGGCTTGAGCTCGTACCCTCAATCTCCGAGCTCGAGAAGCTCAAGTACGGTGGCGACACGTCGAGCGGACCGACCGGTGCGGTCGGTGTCGCCGTTGCGGTCGCCGTCGGGGTGACGGTTGCAGTCGGCGTTGAAGTTGGCGTCGCCGTCGCAGTCTTGGTCGCCGTCGCAGTCTTGGTCGCCGTCGCAGTTGCGGTGGTGGTCGCTGTCGCCGTTGCGGTCGGGGTCGCGGTTGAGGTTGCCGTCGGGGTCGCCGTTGCTGTCGCAGTCGGCGTGACGGTTGCAGTCGCCGTTGAAGTTGGCGTCGCCGTCGCAGTCTTGGTCGCCGTCGGTGTCGCCGTTGCGGTCGCAGTCGGCGTTACGGTTGCAGTCGGCGTTGAAGTTGGCGTCGCCGTCGCAGTCTTGGTCGCCGTCGGTGTCGCCGTTGCGGTCGCAGTCGGCGTTACGGTTGCAGTTGCCGTTGAAGTTGGCGTCGCCGTCGCAGTCTTGGTCGCCGTCGGTGTCGCCGTTGCGGTTGCAGTCGGCGTTACGGTTGCAGTTGCCGTTGAAGTTGGCGTCGCCGTCGCAGTCTTGGTCGCCGTCGGTGTCGCCGTTGCGGTCGCAGTCGGCGTGACGGTTGCAGTCGCCGTTGGCGTTGCGGTCTTCGTCGCGGTGGCGGTGGCTGTCGCAGTTCTCGCCCCCGTCGCAGTTGCCGTCGGCGTCGGTGTTCTTGACGACGTCGCTGTCGCCGTGGCGGTCGCTGTCGCTGTGGGCGCCGGGCTCGCGCCGAATGCCTTCACAAGGTTATACGCATTCACCGTCCCGATTCCGGTCGCAAAATCCCATCCAACCGTCGCCGGATACGCGGGCTGATACGCCGAGTTGGAAGTGGACAGGTCGCCATACGTGCCCGATGGCGTATAACAATTGTTCGAGCCCGTGCATGGCACGTCCATGTCGCCTTGGGTCACGTCATTGAAAATGCACGAGCTGGCCACACCCTTGCCGAGTGTCGAATTGCAGGTCGAGCTGCCGCTTGCGCCATACTCGGTTTTGGCCAGCGAGTAGTACGTGGGATTCGGATTACCCTGGCTGCTGCCGGTATACTGATTCACGAGCGCTTGAATACCGGCCATTATCGGCGAGGAGACCGACGTCCCGCCGAATCCCGTCCACGAATCGGGCGCACCCGCGCAGGAAGCCCCGCCATTGCCCGGGTCTGAAAAGCAGACCACGTAGTAATGATTCCAGACTCCGTTGGCGGCGAACAGCGAGACGTCCGGAATGTCCCGCACGCTGTCGCTCGGATTGCCAAAAACGGATTGCCATTTCGGTTTGATATATCCGGCGCAGGTCCCGCTGACGACACCTGCCGTCGATGGCGCCCCGGTCGCGCAGCCGCTTGGCCCGCCGCTGCCGCCCGTGGTGTCCAAAAGGGCACCCAAGTTGCAAATACTCGTCGAACCAGACATAGGATAGCCGAACAACCTGGAGATCAATCCACTAGCGCACGAATCGTTCCACGGGATTTCCGGGACATACGAAAGTGCGGAGCCATAAGTCGTCCCGTTCGCCGCACTCCAGTAGGTGCTGTTCGTGCCCGCGTACGTATCGCCGAAATCGGTGCCGCCTACCGACACGTTATACGGCGTCGAGGTGAGTGCGCTGACTGTTATGCCATGGGTCGCATGGCTCGAGCCGGCGTCGGAGCTGGCCGCGCCCTCGTCGCCCGACGACACGAACACCGACACGCCCTTCGACGCCGCCAGCTGGTACAGGTCGTTGATGTACAAGTTCGCCGCCGCGCCCTCCAGCGGCTCGGACTCGCCATAGCTGATACTGACGACCCCAGGGACCGGGCCGCCGTTGCTCAGAATGTTTTGCAGGGCGATGAAGCCTCCGAAGTTGCCGGTGTCGGCGCACGAGGCCAGTTCGATCACGGCATTGGGAGCCGCGGCGCTCGCCCATTCCACGTCGATGGCCGCCTCGGCATCGTCGCCATTGTAGCCCGGATCTCTACAGGCGCCGCCGGTGCCGGGCGCCGGATGGACCTGCGCGAGAGAGCCGCTTGGGTAAGCGCTTGCAAGCCCCAATGCTGTACGGAAGTTGCTCCAGTCGCTGGTGCTGTAAAGGTCGGTGTCTTCAACGACTACGATCGTCTGCCCCTGTCCCGAATAACCCGCCGCGAAAAGCGGATTCAGATTGTAGATGGTGGCCAGGTCCGCGGGTACAACCAGGTTACATTCATCGCCGGTGAGATAGCCGCAGCCGGAAAAGGTGTACGCGGGTCCCGGCTTGTCCATCGGGCGCGGCATGAAGTTGTTCAGCGACACGACTCCGGCTACGACCGGCGCCAGCGCGGCCGGAATGCGCGGGTCGCTCATGTTGGCGATGTGCTTCTCACCGTTCACTTCGAGATTGTGAATCTCGGTATGGAAGGTCTCCAGCACCTGGCCGGCCGTCCCGGAAAATTCGATCACTACCCGGCTGGGATAGACCAGATCGACGGTAAAGCCGTGCGATTGGAGCCATCCCGTGATCGCCGCCAGGTCCTTCTGCGCCAGGCCGTAGCGCTCTCCAAACTGCTTTGCGGTGAGCCAGTGATGGAAATTCGGCGACTTGGGCTCCGTAAGTCCATCGATATATTTGTCGAGTGCTTGTTCCTGCTCGGGAGAGCGCCGCAACTGGAGCCACAGATGCTCCATCGGAAAGCTATCCGCGACCGGGCCGCGGTCGTTGGCCGCCGTCGCTTCGGGACGGGTATTGCCCCCGAGCGTGACGAGATTGTTCTCGTCGATTTGATCCGTGATGAGAGTGGGAGCCACCGGCGCCACGCTCGGCGCGGCGGTGGTCGCCGCCGTAAGCATCGTTACGGCGGCCAGGAGCGCCAGCATGCTGGCGAACACGATCGCCACAAATCCGGCAAGCTGTGGAACCTTGAAAGCGGAGCGACGATTCATATCCCCCCTATGGACTGACTCACTCGAACCGGAATTTCCGTATGCAAACCGGAATTTCCATATACCGACCCCACTCTTGTGGATAGACCAAACGGCCTCCCGACGCAAGGTTCCAGGCTGGTTTTGTTCCACCGATCAGCCGGAAGGCCGTATCTTGAGAGAGTCGCTCAGCGCGCTTTCCCTCTTCCTAATACTGTGGCCTCCTATGCCAACGGGCCTTAGCACTGGCTACCTTATGCCCACGGGCGCGCTGCATAAGGACCCTCACTGACCGACCGGAGACATGGGTAACACTTTAGACCGGCAACATGGGTAACACTTTATCGCAGTTTGGCGGGGAGGAGGGCGAGGAAATTAACGCGCAAAGCATGACGCAAAAAACGCAAAGCGCCGGCATCGAACCAGAACCGTCGACCTCGCCTTCTCCCGGTTACCTTCTAACAGGGCGAAGCCCGCATCTTCTCTTTTCACTGGGTGCAGGGGTCACCCCTGCCCAAGGAAGTGTGAAACCCACGGTGGGTTTCACATTCAATCGAGTGAATTCTATTTTGTGGATGGCGCGTGCGTAGTCTATAGATTCAGCAATCGCATCCGTTGGGAGAATCGTATGTCTTGGGAGAAGGAAGTCGAAGAAATCCGCCGCCGCGTCGAGCTCGCCAAAGCGATGGGCGGCCCCGATAACATCAAGCGCCAGCATGACGGCGGCAAGCTCACCGTGCGCGAGCGGATCGAAAGGCTGCTCGACCATGGATCGTTTCACGAGTATGGCGCGCTGGCCGGAGCGCCGAAATACGAAGGGCAGACGCTCGCGTCGATCATGCCGGCCAACTTCGTCGGTGGCACGGGACGAATCAACGGGCGGCGCGTGGTGGTCGGCGGCGACGACTTCACGGTGCGCGGCGGCGCGGCGGACGCGTCGATCGGCAACAAGCAGGGCTACGCGGAACTGCTCGCGCATGAACTGCATCTGCCGATTGTGCGGCTGGTGGACGGAACCGGCGGCGGCGGCAGCGTGCGTTCGCTCGACACGATGAAACGGACCTACGTCCCGGCCAATCCCGCTTTCGACGTGCTGGTAAAATTGATCGGCGAGGTGCCTGTGGTCGCGGGATGCATGGGTTCGGTGGCGGGGCTTGGCGCTGCGCGCGTGGCGGCGTCGCATTTCTCGGTGATGGTGCGCGGGTCGAGCCAGCTGTTTGTCGCGGGCCCTCCGGTCGTCAAATGGGGCGTGGGCGAGGACCTGACCAAGGAAGAATTGGGCGGCTCCGAAATCCACGCGCACATCAGCGGCGCGGTGGACAACGAAGCCGGGAGCGAGGACGACGCGTTCGTGCAGATTCGGCGCTTCCTGTCGTATTTGCCACAGAGCGTGTGGAATGTGCCGCCGCGGGTGACGCCCGGCGACGACCCCGGCCGGCGCGAGGAGGAGTTGATCGGCATCGTGCCGCGCAATCGCCGCCACGGTTACGATGTGCGGCGAATCCTGGAACTCGTGACGGACCGGGAGTCATTTTTCGAGATGACGCCGTTCTTCGGGCCGTCGCTGGTGACGGGATTTGCGCGGCTCGACGGATTCCCGGTCGGCGTGATGGCGAACGATCCGTTCTCGATTGGCGGATCGCTGGACGGACCGGCGTCGGACAAGATGGTCAAGTTCGTCGATCTTTGCGACACGTTTCACCTGCCGGTGGTGAACTTCGTCGATCAGCCGGGATTCCTGATTGGACGCGAGGCCGAGATGGCGGGAACGATTCGGCGCGGCGTGCGCGCGCTGTATGCGATGTTCCAGACGACGACGCCGCTGATTGCGATCATAGTGCGCAAGGCGTTCGGGGTGGCGGGCGCGGGCCATGGAATCACGACCGGGTTGAATCTCCGCTACGCGTGGCCGTCGGCGGATTGGGGGTCGCTGCCGATAGAGGGAGGGATCGAGGCGGCGTACAAGCGGGACTTGGCGGCGTCGAGCGACCCCGAAAAGTTGCGCGCGGAATTGGAAGAGAAATTCAACGCCGTACGCTCGCCGATTCGCACCGCGGAAGCGTTTGGAATCGAGGAAATAATCGATCCGCGCGATACGCGGCCGATCCTCGTTGACTGGGTGCATCAGGCGTACGAGATAGTTCCCACGCTGCTGGGAGTCAGAACGCGGACGATGCGGCCGTAGGGAGGAAATCAGCCTGCGGTAGCCTGGTCGGTCGCCGGAGCGCGTCGAGCGTGCCTTTCAGCCGCCGCATGGCCGCGAGTGAACGCCATCGCGACGATGTAGATTATCATTCCACCCAGCGCGACCTTGACCCACTCACCCCATCCGTAATGGACTGCGACGTAGAGCGACAGCGGCGCGGAGATTGCGACCCATCCGCGCGCTATCAAATTGAAGAATGCCCATCCGGTCGCTTGCAGAGCGGGCGAGACGTCCTCGAGAGTCTCGGAGAACTGAGCAGCCCACGGCACGTAGCCGATCGCCAGAAAGCATCCCATCAGCGACGCGACCATCGCCATCGTGGCGCGCGGAAGCTCGCGGCCGAAGGTTGGAATCCACCAGGCCATCAGAAGTGAGGCGAGTATCGCGCCGAAGATTGCGATCGGTTTGCGTGTTTGCAGGCGATCGGATACCAGCCCCGTCAAGACCAGGGCGCCGAGGTTTGCCAGCCAGAAGTATTCAGTCATCTTCGCCGCTTCGGCAGGCGTGTAGTGAAACGCCTCGGTGAACATCAACGGCCCGAAGCCCTGGATCGCGAAATACAACGTCAGATTCGCGGTAATCCCGATCACCAGCAGCCAAACCTCCAGATGACCGAGCAGGCGCCTGAAGGCGTCGCTAGTGCTGGAAGGAAGTTCGGAAGCGGTGGGCAGGCGTCCCTCGGCGGCGAGCGCCTGGATTTCGGTCTTCATAATCTGCATGCGCAGTTCGGGGCTCAGATCGCACAGCCACAACACAATCGGGATGTACATCGCGATCGCGAAGAAGCCCATGATCCAAATCTGCGATTGCCATGTGTGATAAATCGGCAGCGTCGCTCCGGCTACGAAGTTGGCGAGGAAGTTCGCGCCGACCGGTCCGATCGTCAGCAATCCGAACGCCAGCGCGCGGCTGAGCCGCGGCGACATGTCGCGAATCAGGGCTGCGAAGGCTCCCGCAGTCAGGCCTGCCACGATTCCCATCAACGTGCGCAGGATCACGAATGAGACGATGTTCGTGATCAGCACGTTCAGGAACAACAGGCCGGTGACGAAGCCAAGACATATGTCGATGATGAGGACGCGGCCGTAGCGATCCGCCAGCGGGCCGCCGAAGAACGCGGAGATTCCGGAAGTCAGCACGGCAAAAGTGATGAATGCGCCGTACGCGACGTGACTCATATGCAGGTACGGAAGCAGGATTGGCAGCAAGGGCGCCAGCTGAAAGTCGTATGCGCCCAGAATCGAAGCGAGCACCGTCAGCAGCAGCAGAGACCATCGGTGCGCGCCGCGCGGATATTCAGTGAGCGTTCGAGCCGCCACGAAACCGTTCATGCCGTCTCTCCCCATAAGCCCGACGAACGTTGCCTTAGTTTCTCTACAGCCGGGAGCCCCGAAAACACAAGTCGCAACGCGCGCGCGACAACGGAGCGCGTCTTAACCCTGCGCCGCCGTCGCAGCTGCCGGCCGAACGTACAGACTAACGTCCAGATGAGCACAAGCGTGCAAAGAGCCTGCGCTGCCGTCGCAACGGCCACTGGTGCGCGCGCGCCGTGCCTGCTAAGAGGCGGGAAGCCGACCAACCTCGATAAGGATCGCTGAGCGATGGATATAAAGAGCCCGGCCGTGGGCAAGGTGCTCCGACTCTCGGTCGAGAGCGGGGCGCAAGTTGCGCGTGGCGACGAAGTGATGGTGATCGAATCGATGAAGATCGAGATACCGGTCAAGGCCCCGGTCAACGGGCGCATCATGGAGTTTCGGGTCAAGCCCGGCGATCAGATTCAGCGCAATTTCGTCCTCGCCGTGATCGAAGCGTGACGTGCAGGGCCAACTGCCGCCTATCATGGGCAAACGAATACTCAGATAGACAGTGGTAATACTAAATAGGTAATCGACTAGATACTCATTATATAGTTGACTCGTATATACTGCGAGAATAGAGTGACTACTGGACGCAGGCCGAAGGGGGGTCTTCGCTTTGTCCAGATGCTTTTCGCCACGGCTTTTCGCCGCTGCGGGCAGCTTGCTGCTCGCAGCCGTTCTCGGGGTAATTCTGTCTTTCCCGCTGCGCGCGACGCCGCGATCGGCGCGCGCTGACCGTAACGCGCCCGGATTTCTGCACGCGCGCGATCGGGTGGCGCGCGAGGCATTCTTCCTCAGCCGACGCGGACTGAACTTTGGAGTGCCGCATGGTGCGTATCGCGCGGCGATCGCGCAGATGCGCCGGCAGGAGGGCAAAGCACTTGGAAGCGCCAGGCCGGGTGCGACGGACTCGACGCAAGCGGCGGCTTCTTTCGCGTGGAACGCTCTTGGTCCGCTGCCATTGATTAATGAGATTCCCACCTTTGGCGGAGTTGCGTTGGGTGGACCGCTCGCCGGCGCGACCGGACGGGTTACCGCGCTCGTCGCAGACCCGACCGTGAACGGACGGATGTTCGTCGGCACCGGCGACGGGGGAGTTTGGATGCGCGCCAATGCAACCGCGGCATTCGTGCCGATATTCGACCTCGAGCCCACGCTGTCGGTCGGCGCGCTCGCGCTCGACGCCACCACCAGTCCGGATCCAACGCTCTACGTCGGCAGTGGAGAAGGCAACGGCTCGGCCGATTCATACTATGGCGAGGGAGTGTTCGTCTCGAGCGATCTCGGCAACACTTGGACACAACTCGGCGCGAGCAACTTTGCGCACGCGTCGATCGCCTCAATCGCGGTCGATACCACGCGGACGCCGCGAACAATCTACGCGGCAGTAACCTACGGCTCGAGCGCGAACCGGGCGGACGCGTCGTGGGTCGAGGGCGATTTCAGTCAAGACGGCCTATGGCGTTCAGCCGACGGTGGCGAGTCCTGGATTCCATATCCCGCGGGAACTTTCGGCGCCTGCCCGTACTTCACCAACGATCCATGTCCCGCAGAGTCAGTGGTGATCGATCCCGTGTCACCGGCCGCCGTTCTGGTTTCGATTCTCGGAGCCGGCGTGTTCCGCTCGTCGAATTCCGGATTCAGCTGGACTCCCGCCAGCCTGCCCTACTTGAGCGGCGGCGTCGGCCGCGCGAGCCTCGCTGCCGCGGGCGGCGTTGCGTATGCCATAGTCGGCGCGGCTGACGGTATCGAGTACGCGGGATTCTACAAATCCGCCGACGACGGAGTCACCTGGACTCAGGCGTCGGTGCCGAGCGCGACGGTCGGCGCCGCGACTATCGACGGCTCCAACTCGAGCAACTTTTCGGAGTCTTTCTTCGACCAGACGCTGGCGATCGATCCCGCCGACACAACCGGCGCAACCATCGTGTTCGGCGGCGTCGGAATCTACCGCTCAATCAACTCCGGGAGCAATTGGACTTCGCTCGCGCCGAGCGGCGGAACGCATTCGGATCAGCACGCGATCGCGTTCGATCCCGCAAGCGCGCACAGCTTCTACCTCGGCAACGACGGCGGGCTTTATCGCTTCGGCGCCGGCACTCTCACCTGGACCGCCCTCAATACGAGCATCAGCGCCGCGCAAGCGGATTCGGTCGGTCCTCATCCAACTAACAGCGCAGTGGCGCTGGCGGGATTTCAGGACAACGGCACCGCGCTCTTCAACGCTGCGCAGCCGCCGGCGTCGAGTTGGACAGAATTGGACAACCTCGACGGCGGATTCGCGCTCTTCGACACGGTCAACCCACTGTTCGCCTATCATACGTTCGCGACCACCACGGTCGGACCATGGGTTTCGCGCTCGACCGACGGCGCAGTCACTTTCAATTCTGCCGCTTCGAGCGCGGCGCTGCAGACCGCGATGGCGACGGCGGGCGACGACGGCGCGGCCTACTATCCGCCGCTCGCGAGCGATCCGGCCGTCGCCGAGCGCGTGTTGTTTGGCGCGCATTCGGTTTACGTGTCGAATGACGCGATGGCGACATGGGCGGCGCAAACGACTCAGGATTTGACCGGCGGATGCAACAGTGGCGCGTGCGCGCTCCAGGACATCGAGATCGCGCCTTCTGACGATACCAAGGCGTACTCGCTCTCGATGGAGACCAGCACGACCTTTCGTCCCACGCCCTTCAAAATCTTCACCACCGACCAGGCCGACCTCCAGGTCAGCGCCGGCCAGCCCAATGGCGCCGAGTGGACCGACAAGACCTCGCAACTGCTGCCAATAATATTTCCGGATTCCACGCAGGCGACCGGAATTGCCGTTGACCCGTTCGATTACAGCGTCGCCTACCTGAGCCTTTCGGGGTTCACGTCGGCTACCGGTATGGGTCACATTTTTGTGACGACCGACTTCGGCGGCTCATGGACGCAGGCCGACGGCAATCCGACCCTCCAGAGTCCGCCACCGGCAAATGCGCTGCCCGACGTTCCGGTGTTGCGATTGCTGGTCGATCGCAACGACCCCACGGCCAACACGGTCCTGGCCGCGACCGACATTGGCATTTTCAGGACGACCGACGGCGGATCGACCTGGGCGCCGTTCAACCTCGGGGTGATTCCTGCGGTCGCAGTTTTCGATATCGAGCAGAATCTGAGCGGCGTGGTCTTCGCCGCAACCCACGGGCGCGGGATATTTGAGCTGGCCGGCGAGGGATCGCCCGGCGCGACGCCGTCGCCAACGCCCGACCCGACAGGTTCCGCAACTCCGACGCCAACCCCGTCAATCACCGCGACTGCCACCGGCACTGGCACCCCGTCGCCCACCGCGACTGTTACGCCATCCGCATCCGCGACCGCAACTTCGACGCGCACCGCGACTGCGACGGCAACTTTGACGCGCACCGCCACGCCGACAGCGACTGTTACGCCATCCGCGACGGCAACTTCGACGCGCACCGCCACGCCGACAGCGACTGTTACGCCATCCGCGACGGCAACTTCGACGCGCACCGCAACGCCGACTGCGACCGCGACGCTCACTGCAACGGCAACGTTCACGCCGACGCCGATGCCGACCGTGGCAGCGGCGCTGGTTGTCTCGCCAAGCTCTGCGAGTTTTGCCGCGAAGCTGGGCAAGCGGAGCAAGGCAAAAGAAATAACCGCGCACAACGCCGGCAAAGTGCCGATACTGCTGATAGGTGCGCAGGTGACTGGCGACTTCGTACTCTCGAATCAGTGCGGCGGGGCGCTGGAACCAAAAAAGAAATGCACCTATGCCGTGGTCTTCGCTCCGACCGCAAAGGGGCTGCACGCCGGCCTCCTCACGATCAACAACAACGGCTCGAGCGGGCCGCGAACTGTGAACCTGTCAGGAACCGGGCAGTAGCGGCGCCAGGGGATGGCGCGGAACTCGCTTCTCAACCTGACCAGGTTGCCTTCGATGTCTGGACTCCTTGCTCGGAAAAAACTCCCCCGCTCTCCATTCCCAAAAAAAAGGGCGACCCGCCGGGCCGCCCTTCGTCGATTACCGCTCAGTTGGAACGTGAAAAGGTGACTAGCCCTTGGGTAATCCGAGCACGCGCTCGCCGATGATGTTGTGCTGGATTTCGCTGGTGCCGCCGGCGATCGTCAGCGCCCGCGACGCGAGCATCCGATACAACCACTTGCCCTTGTCCAGCGCATGCGGCGCCTTGAATTCCATCTGGCTGTACGGCCCCAGCATCTCCATCGCGAAGTTGTTCATGCGCAAGTTAAGTTCGCTGGTGCATAGCTTGAGCAGCGATCCCTCGGGCCCCGGCGGCAGACCCTTGAGCCGGCGCGTCAGTTGCCGAAAGCCGGTGTAGCGCAGCGCAGCCGCCTCGCACGCGAAACCTCCCAGCTTCTGGCGCACGCTGGTGTCTTCCCACGCCGTGTGTCCGTTGCTGCGAATCGTCTTGACCAGCTCGACCATCTCCTTGACCTGGCCCATCAGGTCGCGCCCGCCGCCGATTCCCGACCGTTCGAACATCAGCGTGGTGATCGCGACCTGCCATCCCTGGTTTTTCTCGCCGAGAAGATTCTTCTTCGGCACCTTCACGTCCTCGAAGAAGATCTCGTTGAAATTCGCGTCGCCTGTGATCTGCACGAGCGGGCGCACGGTCACGCCGGGACTGTGCATATCGACCAGGATGTAGCTGATCCCCTTATGCTTGGGCGCATCGGGATCGGTACGGACCAGCAGGAGACACATGTCCGCGTGATGCGCGTCGGAAGTCCAGACCTTCTGGCCGTTGACGATAAAGTAGTCGCCTTCCTCAACCGCGCGCATCTTCAGGGAGGCCACGTCGGAGCCCGCGTCCGGCTCGGAATATCCCTGGCACCAGAGCTCTTCCGCCGAAAGAATTTTCGCAACGTGGCGCTTCTTCTGCTCCTCGGTGCCCCAATGAATGATGGTCGGACCGGCCAGCATGATACCCAGTCCGTTGACCAGCATCGGCGAGTCAACTTTCGCGAGCTCCTCGTTGTAAATGATTTGCTGCGTGAGCGTCGCGCCGCGGCCGCCGTACTCCTTGGGCCAGCCGATTCCGACCCATCCGCCCGCGTGCATCTTCTTGTGCCACTCGACCCGTCGCTTCCAGTCGTCCGGGCTGCCTTCGCTGACATCTTCGCGCAACAAGCCGCCACCATCTTCGGGCTTCCCCGCCTTGGGCAGGTTGGCATGGAGCCAGCTGCGAAACTCCTCGCGAAACGCCTCGTCCTCGGCGCTGAAATTGAAATCCATTAGTGCCTCCGATAGGGACCGCGTGATGCGCACCTGGCCGCGCTCACGACGAGCGTCAGCCGGCGGCTGCGGTCCCTAATGAATGATATCCCGAGCCGCCCTAACCCCCCGGAGTAGCCTCACCCGGGCAGGTACAACCGTAAACTGTAGTCCCATCCAGTGAAACCGAGCCGGTGTCCGCCAGCAGTCTACCGTTCACTATTGTGTCAGTAGCCACCGTGATTGATGCATAGGCCATTATGCTTCCGTCGAATGTACTGTCAGTTCCAAGAGTCGCTGTACCGCCAACCAGCCAAAAGACGTTGCAAGGATTGGCGCCGTTTTCCAAGACAAATCCTGTACCAGTTCCCGTGGTGAGTGAAGTGCCTACGGACTCTGCTTGGAAGATCCAGACAGCACTCGCCCCCTCGGCTCCGGCGTCGAGCGTGAGGTTCCCTGACGTTAGTGAAAATGTAGTGGCGGCCGCATTTGCCGTATAAACACCGGGACCGAGGGTCTGCCCGCCTAATTCTGCGGGTATTGAGATCGGGGTATATGAAGCGGCGACAAGTTCCGCCGCCCCCTTAATAGCCTGGCCATTCAATGCGGCGGCGGCATCCCCGACGGTCTCGGTGTCTGTGAACCCGGTCACCGTCGGGCCTCCAGTTATGCTGGTCCCCGCACTCACCCCAAGATTTCCATTGATCTGGGTAGTAGGGATGGTGGTAACCGATAGGGCAGCCAGAACCGCGTAATTGCCTCGGGGGCTGGGTTCCGGAGTCGGACAAAGCGCCAGCGGAGCTACTATAGCCCCAGTCGGCGTTGCCGTGGGCGTCGCTGTAGTGGTAGCTGTCGCAGTTGGTGTTGCGGTCGCAGTTGCCGTTGCCGCTGTCGCGGTCGCAGTCGCCGTAGCGGTTGCGGTTGCGGTTGCGGTTGCCGTCGGAGTCGGACTCGCGGTGGCAGTCGCGGTTGCGGTTGCCGTCGTGGCGGTGGCGGTCGGGGTGGCGCTCGCGGTCGCAGTAGCCGTCGCGGTCGGGGTCGGGGTCGGCGGGATAAACACGCTCTTTACGCCGAAGGGGCAGGTGCAGACGCCCTGACCGGTACCCAACCTAATGATATCGGCGCACGCTTCCGGCAATCCTTCAAAGAGTTCCGCCGGAGCCGGAACATCGGCCTGGAACGCGGTTTCGGTGATCTGGGTAACCTGTATGTGGTCGGCCCAAGCCACCAGTTCCGAACCGGGTTTCAGCGTCAACCCGGTGCCCGCCGCGGTTGGATCGCAGCAGACGTTGGTGCTGGGGTCGCAATACACGTAATCGGCCGGATGTCCCGGTGTGGAATTTGGTAAGCTCGACAGAATACGGATCGAGCCGTCGTGGATGAGGGTACCTACCGCCACCGGGTTGTTCGCCAATTGGGTGTTGATGTTGAGGGTCAACAGAGCATCCGCGGTCAGCGGGCATCCGCAGCAGGCCTGCATCGCCTGCTCGGTATTGAAGACGTAGATGTTCGCGCAAGTTTCGCCCTCTAGCGCGTAGGGGGCCGTGGCCGTTGGATCTCCCTCGAGGGGAGCAATGATATTGACGTAGGCCTGTCCGCCAAGGGGGTAGCTGGCGTTGCTGAAATAATTCTGCAACTCCGTCCCGTACTCTTCGGGCTCTGCCGCCGCCATGCCTGACCACGCGAACGTCGCGATGGCCGCGGCCAGCAGGATCATCGTGCTTGTGCTCAGAACTCTATTAGTTGAAAGCATATAGTCCCCTTGTTCGTTCCGGAGCACACGAACCAACGGCATAACTGAGCGCCATCCTGCGCCAGACAGCTTAGATTACTGGAAGTAGATAGCATCAAATTTGTCACATTGCGAGCACCAAATGTGAAAAACTTGTCACGCCGAGATGCAGGAGCGGGGCCTCTGCTTGCGCGTTTTCGGGTAACGAGTAGATTGGTCGTTCGTACTCACGTCATGCGACGCAACCCCGGCCCCTTCGAGCCATTCATTTACATCCTCCAGACGCCAATCATGTTTCGCGTGGTCGGTTTGGGCGGGCTGCTCCTGTTCACCATTATCGTGCTTTCAATCGCATTCGAGCACAGCGCGGGCGCCGCGGTCTTCGGGCTCGCGTTGATGGGCGCGTTGTGGTTCGAGGCAAGCGCCAACGTCTGCCGGCGATGCCGCTTCTACGGGACGTGGCATTGCCTGGGGCAGGGGATGCTAGCGTCGAAACTGTTTTCGCGAATCGACGAGCGGCTGGGCGAGCCGGGAACGATGCTGCACGGCGCACTGTTGGCCGCCTACTTGATTTACGGGCTGTTCTGGCTATGGCATGCGCCGATGCTCGGATTCATTTTCACGCTCTGGGTTCCGATTGCGCTGGTCACCGCGACCGCGCCCGCGGGCTTCTCGTGGCGCGCGTTGAAGCCGAGCTAAAGCAGCCCGATTGTTCCCCTTCCCATAATGGGAAGGGGAATGATCGTGACTTGCCCTTCCTTCGCAAGGAAGGGGACCAGAGAGCGGTTATTCGAGGCGCCAGAGGGAACGGGCGGCGTTGGCGGAGCGCTCGACGAACTTCTTCCCGTACTTGATCTGCGCCTCGAAGATGGGAGCGAGCCGAGTTTCCTTGGCCCACTGGGTGGCGGAAGCCTGGAAATCGATCGCCTGGTTGGCGACTTTCTCGCTGGTGTCGATATACCACGCGGCGAACTTCTTCGCGCGCTTGACGCTCAGCAGGTTGCTGCCCAAATTGCTGATACTCTCGACCACTCCCGAATCATGCGGTTTGTGTGCTGAGTGTGTCTCTTTGTGTTCTGAGTGTGTGTGTTCTGAGTGTGTGTGTTCCGACATATCTTTTTCTCCTGATTTTCGGCGCGACGCGAGCTCGCCGGTTGTTTTACTAAGGTTAACCATCGATTCTGATTTTGCCCGTTTCTTTGTCGGCTCCGCGACGACAGCGGCGGTTTTACGCTGCCCGGTTCCCCGGTGTGATCGTTTTCAGTCATCGCGGGCTTCCAGCCAGTTCGCGATTTGGGGCCACAGGCGCTTGAGCGAGCCGGAACTGATTGCCGCGCCCATGTGGCCGGTTGGAAAGTGCAAATTCTGTTTGTCGGCGCTCGACACGAGTCCGGGGAGCGGCTCACTGGACAGTGGATTGACGATATCGTCGAGGTCGCCGATGACGTTGAGCAGCGGCGACACGATGCGTTTGAGGTCCGCGATGGTATCGCCCACTTTCATCGCGCCCTTCATCAGAGAGTTTTCGCGCCACATCTCGCTGGTCTCGAGAAATATCCGTCCCGCCATCGGAACGTCGCTATGAAGCCATCGCTGGAACAGCCAGAACGTGTCGATGTGGCCGGGGCGCGACGAGTTGCGGTATGCGCCGACGAACTTGTCGAACAGGTGGTAGGTGGGCGCCAGCGCGTTGAAGCCGGAGTAGAGCATCCAGGCCGGCGCGTTGCCGTACATCTCGACGATCATCCGGGCGCTGCGCGCGGTCATCGCAGCCGTCAGATGCTCGATGGGCAACTGACGGACGCTGGTGTCGAGCGGAATCGTCAACGAGACGAGATTTTTCACGTTGGCGCTGTGGATCGCGCTGTAGATCAAGCCGAGCAGCGCGCCGAAGCAGTAGCCGATGATCGAAACCTGTTCGATGCCCGCATAAATCTGAATGGCGCGAACCGCGTTGGCGATATCGATGTTTACGTAGGCGTCGAAGCCGCGCCATTTGTCGCTGGGCCGGGGCGGAATCCAATCGATCAGGTAAACGTCGAAACCCTGGCGGACGAGAAACTCGATGACGCTGCGGCCGGCCTGGAGGTCGAGGATGAAGGGGCGCTTGATGAGCGAATAGATGAGCAGCAGGGGCACGCGATGCTGCACCCCGGCGCCGCGCGCCTCGTAGTGACGCAGGCGGACCAGGCCCGACTCGTAGATGACGCGCGAGCGCGTTGCGGGCGGAGGGTCGTCCATCGTTGCGCCGAAGCCGGTGCGAAACGCCTCGAGCGTGCGCATCGTGCCTTCCATCCAGAGCGAAGCGATCTCGTTAATGGCCGACATCTTTAGCGATCCCCGCCACGTCTTTCCCCGGCCATTGCGGCCACCCCGGGAATTGGTAAGCGCTGGATTTCCGCGCCGCCGCCGGCGATTTCACCGCGTCACGCTCGGCGACCGCGTCGCGAAGTTCCTCGCGCATCGATCGAACGTCGATTCGAATCGCTTCGACATCGCTCGCCGACGGCAGGCCGACTGCCGGCCACAGGGCGGCGAAGAAGGCGCCCGCGACGGCCGCGTTGAACCGCTGCCATCGAAGCACGATGTCGATTGCGCCGCCGAGCACATTGCCGACGGCGGGACTGGTAAAGAGCCGATTGGTCACGTCGTTGGCGGCGCCGACGGCGGTGTCGTACGCCTTCCAGGCGATTTCATGAACTTGGCGATCGATCCCGCTTTCCGAAAAAGAAGAGTCGTTGGAATTCAGGTTTATCCTTGTGTCGCCGTTGTTATGAGCCATCGCAGATACCCCTGATTCGGTGAAGGCGCGTCATTCTTGGTTCTGTAAGTTATGCTAATATCAGAGATATGTCAAGGATTAGATATATTTAAGTCTGTCGCGGAGGTGACAAAAGCCGCAAATCGGGAAAATCCATTCGCGACAATCAGAGCGTTTATGGTACGAGAAGGCGGGCGCTCCGCTCGGGTGACCGGCTGAACCGGGCGGGGAAAAAAAGATGGCATCGGACAAATCCATTAACGCGAACGGTCTTCGGCTTCATTATGTAGATTACGGCAACGACGGCGCGCCGTGGGTCGCATGCGTGCATGGGCTGACCGGCAACGCGCACAACTTCGACGCGCTCGCGCCTCATCTGACGCCGAGGTATCACGTGATTTCGGTTGACGTGCGCGGCCGCGGCGACAGCCAGTGGGGTCCGCCGACGGAATATATCCCGCAAAATTACGTGACCGACCTGGCGCGGATGCTCGAGGAATTAAGCATCGCGCGCGTGAGCCTGATTGGCACCTCGATGGGCGGAATAATCTCGATGATGTACGCGGGAGGATGGCCGGAGCGAGTCGAGCGGCTCGTACTGAACGATATCGGTCCCGAGATCGATCCCGCGGGAGCGGCGCGAATAGCGAGCTATGTCGGCGAGGCGCCCGAGCGCTTCAAAGACCTCGGCGAGGTGGTGAAGTACTACAAGGAGAATTATCCGCCGATGGCGAAGCTGGCGGACAGCATTGTCGCCGAACAAGTGAAATGGTCGGTCAAGCCGGGGGCGGAAGGCGGCTTGATTTGGAAGATGGATGCCAACGTGCGGCGGCCGCTTCGCGGCGGGACCGCGTCCGCGCAGCAGCGGTTCGATTTGTGGGTGCCGTACGCGCGGATCGCGTGCCCGATTCTGATCGTGCGCGGAGCGGACAGCGATGTCCTGGCCGGCGCGACGGCGAGCCGGATGTGCATGGTGCACAAGCGGGCGAAAGCTGTCGAGGTGCCGGGAGTAGGGCATGCGCCGTCGCTGACCGAGGCGGAATCGATCGGGGCGATCAAGGAATTTTTCGGGCTGTGAGAGAAGGCGCTTACTTTCGCTGTATCAGCTCGATCTTGTAGCCGTTGGGATCCTCGATGAACGCGATGGGAGTGGTGCCGTGCTTCATCGGGCCGGGCTCGCGCACGACGTTGACGCCCTTGTCCTTCAAGTCGGCGCAGGTTTTGTAGATGTCGTCGACGCCGAGCGCGATGTGTCCGTAGGCGGTGCCGATTTCGTACTTTGAGGTTCCCCAATTCCAGGTCAACTCGATGACCGCGGTTTCTTTCTCGTCGCCGTAGCCGACGAAGGCGAGGGTGAACTCGCCGCCGGGGAAGTCGTGCTTGCGCAGGAGTTTCATCCCGAGCTTGCCGCAGTAGAACTCGAGCGACTCGTCGAGGTTGTTCACCCGGAGCATCGTGTGCAATAGGCGCATGCGGTTATCCAATCGTTCCCGGAGTCCGACTTTCCGTAATCGCGAAAGTATTGTCAAACGGCCCCGTGCCTTTGCAGAGCGCGGGTCGAATGTTTTAAGTTCAAGCGCGAAGACGCCCTGCGGTCAGCGCGGAGATCGTCATAGCCGGTACAGGATAGCCGGTACAGGCCATCGAGCCGCGCCAGGAGAAATGCGCGATGGATTTCAATTTTAATCCCGAAGACGAAGCGTTCCGGATGGAGTTTCGCGCGTGGCTGGACGCCAACAAGCAGTTTGCGCCGCGCTCGCGCGAGATGTTGATGGCTGAGGGCAAGAACGCGTTCGAGGAGCAGAAGCGCTGGGCCAGGAAGATGGCCGAAGGCAGATGGCTCGCGCCTAACTGGCCGGTTCAGTATGGAGGGCGCGGCGCCGGTATCCTGCAGACGATCGTCTATAACGAGGAACTCGCGCGGGCGGGCGTCGCGGCGCCGATGATCGGGATGGGCACCACCATGTTCGGGCCGACGCTGTTGCATTGGGGGACCGAGGAGCAGAAGCAGCGCTTCATCCCGCCGATAATGAAAGCCGAAGAAGTCTGGTGCCAGGGATATTCCGAGCCGGGTGCGGGGTCCGACCTGGCCTCGCTGCAGACGCGCGCGGTCGAGGACGGCGATTACTTCGTCGTCAACGGGCAGAAAGTGTGGACGACGATCGCGCAGTACGCCGACTGGATCTTCCTGCTGGTGCGTACCGATCCCGACGCGCCCAAGCATAAGGGAATCAGCTACCTGATGGTCGATATGCACAGTCCCGGGGTGACGGCCCGGCCGCTGGTGCAAATCACGGGCAACAGGGGTTTCAACGAGGTTTTTTTCGAGGACGTGCGGGTGCCGAAGAAAAATCTGGTCGGCGAGAAGAACCAGGGCTGGCAGGTGGCGATTACGACGCTGATGTTCGAGCGATCGGGCGGCGGCGGCGATCGCGGCGTGCTTATGCAATGCCATGAGCTGGTGGAGCTTGCGAAATCGCTCCCGCGCAACGGCGCGTCGGCGTGGGATGACGCGAGCGTGCGGCAGAAAATCGCGGAGTTCTACTGCGAGGCGACGGCGCTGCGTTACACCGGCTATCGGCAGCTGACGCGCCGGCTGAAGGGAATGCCGCCGGGGCCGGAAGGATCGATGATGAAGCTATGCGGCACGGAGCTGAACTTGCGCATTCAATTGTTCGCGATGGAGTTGCTCGGGCCGTACAGCCAGCTCGAATTCAACGCGCCGTTCGCAGTTGACAAGGGCAAGTGGTCGTTCAGGATGCTGGCGGCGCGCGGCGGCACGATTGCGGCGGGCAGCAATCAGATACAACATAATATTATCGGTGAGCGTGTGCTCGGACTGCCCAAGGGCTGAGGCGCGCGCGAGCCGGGAATCAACGGAGAAGGCATTCAATCGATGGATTTCAACTACACGCCGGAAGACCAGGCGTTTCGCACCGAAGTGCGCACCTGGCTCGAAGCAAACAAGAAATTCGCTCCGCCGCCGAGCAATATCATGGCCGACGAGGGCGAGGGCGACTGGGAGGCGCGGGTCAACTGGCACAAGAGGCTCAACGAGGGCGGCTGGGTGGCAGTCAACTGGCCCAAGGAATACGGCGGGCGCGGCGCAACCGTCATGCAGCGGCTGATCTATCGGGAAGAACTGAGCCGGCTCGGGCTGAACGAGCCGATGATCGGGATGGGAATCAACCTGCTCGGTCCTACGCTGATACATTGGGGGACCGAGGAACAGAAGAGAAATCATATTCCGAAAATTCTCAAAGGCGATGAAGTCTGGTGCCAGGGATACTCCGAGCCGGGCGCGGGCTCCGACCTCGCATCGGTGCAGACGCGTGCGGTTGACGATGGCGACGACTTTGTCGTCAACGGACAGAAGACGTGGACCTCGATTGCGCAGCATGCGGACATGATCTTCGCGCTGGTGCGCACCGATCCCGCCGCGCCCAAGCACAAGGGAATCAGCTACCTGCTGATCGATATGCACAGCCCCGGCGTAACCGTGCGTCCGCTGGTGCAGATGACGGGCGGCAAGGGCTTCAACGAAGTTTTCTTCGAGGATGTCCGCGTGCCGAAAAAAAATATCGTCGGCGAGCGGAACAACGGCTGGCAGGTCGCGATGACCACGCTGATGTTCGAGCGCGGGGGCGGCGGCGGCGAAGGCTTGATGGGCGAGGTCTATGAGCTGGCGAGGCTCGCCAAGCGCATCCCGCGCAGCGGTGATGGTTCAACGGCGTGGGACGATTCGAGCGTGCGCCAGAAAGTTGCGGAGTTCGCCGCCGAGGCGCAGGCGCTGCGATACACCGGCTATCGGCAGCTGACGCGCCAGTTGAAGGGACTGCCGCCGGGGCCGGAAGGCTCGATGATGAAACTGTGCGGCACGGAGCTCGCGCTCAAGATTGCGATTTACGCGATGGAGCTGCTGGGGCCTTACAGCCAGCTGGAATTCAACGCGCCGTTCGCGGTCGACAAGGGCAAGTGGTCGTTCAGGATGCTCGCGGCGCGCGGTCCCACGATTTACGCCGGGACAAATCAGATCCAGCACAACATTATCGGCGAGCGCGTACTGGGTCTGCCCAAGGGCTAGCGCACAAGAAAATCGAAGAGCGTCTTTGCGTGCGTGATGCCCGCATCACGCACGTTTTTTTTCACTTTTCACTTTCCACTGTTCACCGTTCACACATATTTCGCCCGAATGACTTTACTGTTACCGCATTTCGTGGCAGTGTCGCGCGAACGCACGCGTAAGAGGTTAAGAAACACAGATTCGCAACCGGCATGCTGCTGCAACTTACCGTCTCCGCCTACTTCGACTTCCTCCAGCAGTTCGCTTCGCTGGTTCGCGACCCGGTCGGCTACGGCGTCGGAGTGCCGCGCGGCGACGGCCGTCCGGTACTGCTGATTCCAGGATTCACCGCGGGCGATTGGTCGCTCGGCACGATGGCGCGATGGCTGGGGCGCGTCGGATACCGTCCGTATCTGTCGGGAATCGACCTCAACGTCGGATGCCCGCGGCGCAAGATGGAACTGGCGGGATGGCGGGTGGAAAAGATCGCGCGCGAATCCGGCCAGCGCGTGACAATCATCGGGCATAGCCTGGGCGGCATACTGGGCCGCGCAATCGCGGCGGCAGACCCCGGAAACGTGCGTCAGGTGGTGGCGCTTGGCTCGCCGATTCGCGACGGATGGACGGGAGTACACGATCGAGTCCGTCCCGCGCTGCAGGCGATCCAGTCGTTCTGGCAGACGTTTTCCGACGAGCCCGAGGACTGCGGCACGTCCGAATGCTCATGCGCATTCGTCGCCGCCGTGTTCGCGCCGACCCCGGAAAAGAGCCGCTTCAGCGCCATCTACACGCGCCGCGACGAGATCGTGCAATGGCAATCGTGCATCGACGATGCGGGATCCAGTTTCGAAGTCTCGGGACTGCATGCGAGCTTGATAGTCAATCGCGAGGTCTACCGAATCCTCGGGTCGATCCTGGCAGAAGCCCCGGGCGAGAGCGCCGCCGCTTGAACCTTACCCGCCCGTAGTTCTATTCATCGTACGGAGAAATTCCCGGCAAAAGGAGATTTCCAACGTGGCAGTTCGCGATTTCGCCGAGACCAAGGACGGCCTCAAGCTTCGCTACGAGATTCGAGGGGATGGCGAGCCGGTCGCGCTCATCATGGGATTCAGCGGCTCGGGGCGGGCATGGGGCGAGCCATTTCTGAAACCGATGGAAGCGCGGTTCAAGATTTTCGTCATCGACAATCGCGGCACCGGCGAGAGCGACAAGCCCGACGCCGAGTTTACGCTCGGCGACATGGCTGCGGACATCGCCGCGGTGCTGGACCGTGCGAAGACTCCGCGCGCGCATATTTTCGGAATCTCGATGGGCGGGATGATCGCGCAGGAATTCGCGCTTAAATATCCGGCGCGCACGCGCGGGCTGGTGCTCGGATGCACCAACTGCGGCGCGAGCCATTCGATCCCGGCCGATCCGGCGGCGATAGCCAATCTGATGCCGGTGCCCGGAATGGATCCGCTCGAGCAGGCGCGGCGCGCATTTTCAGTGGCGTGCGGAAAGGCGTTTCTGAATTCGGCGGCCGGGCAGGCGACGCTCAACCAGGCGATCGCGGAGATGGGCAACTACCCGCTGACGCCGATGCATACTTTCATGCGGCAGGGACAGGCGATTGGCGGATTCGACAGTTTTGGACAACTTGGACAAATCAAGTCGCCGACACTTATTATTCACGGTGACGACGATGCGATAGTGCCGTATCCGAACGCGGAGGTTCTGCACGGCGCGATAGCGGGTTCGAAGAAGCATACGCTCAAGGCCGTGGGCCACATGTTTTTCTGGGAAGCGCCGGAGGAAACCGCGCGCGTGGCCGGCGACTTTCTGGCAGCGGTGAAGTAACCGCCGGAGACTCAGATGGCGAACTACGAAACCCTCATTTACGAAAAGGCCGAGGACAAAATCTACCGGCTGACGCTCAACCGGCCGGAGAAGCTCAACGCGCTGTCGCAAAAGCTGCTCCAGGAACTCGACTCCGTGATGGACGAGTACGAGTCGAATCCCGATGCCAGCGTGCTGATAATCCGCGGCGCCGGGCGCGCGTTCTCGGCCGGCTACGACTTGCAGGGCACGCAGCATCCCGGCGCAACGTTCACCGTCACCAACGATCGGCTCGGCCTGCACAAGACGATCGAACGATGGCAGCGGCTGTGGTCGATTAATAAACCCACGATCGCGCAGGTACACGGCTACTGCCTGGCGGGCGGCACGGAGTTCGCCGGTCACTGCGACATCGTGTTCGCCAGTGAGGATGCGCAGTTCGGGCATCCCGCGGGCCGCTCGCTTGGTATCCTGCCGACGATGTCGATGTGGCCGGTGCTGATGGGCCCGCGCAAAACGAAAGAGTATTTCTTCACCGGCGACTACATGTCGGCAAAAGAAGCGCTCGAATGGCACCTGGTCAATCGCGTCTTCCCCAAGGACAAGCTCGAGGAAGAGACAATGAACTATGCGCGCCGGGTCGCGATGGTGCCGGCGGAGTTGCTGATGCTGCACAAGGCGGCGGTGAATCGCTATCTCGAAATCCTCGGGATTCGGGCGGCCGAGCAGTCGGCGGCCGACATCGACGTGATCGCGCATCAGACCGACACGGTGAAGAACTGGATGAAGGCGAGCCGCGAGAAAGGCCTCAAGGGCGCACTTACGGATCGCGACCGTCCATTCGCCAAGAAAGCCTGACGCGTATCGACGGCACAAGATTGTTGGTGGATTGGAAAATGGTAGTATCGCGCCATTGTTGAAGGCTGCGAGGAGGAGAGAATGATCAGATACGCATTGGTCGCGGCTGCCGCCGTTTTTGCAGTCGGGTGCAATTCTTCGCCGCTACAAACCGCCGACAACACAGTCGGCGGCGCTAACGTAGTTTCGTCCGCGGAAACGCCGATGGCGAAGGGGGCGACCAGTCTTTCGCTGGACTGGGGCGCCAAAGCGCAAGCCGGCCAGGTCGCGATCGCTGACGTATTGAGCTACGGCGGCTCGAAAACGACGATCAGCGCGCCGGCTGGATGGCAACCGATTCGCGACGATTCCACTCCAACAACGCGCCAGTCGCTGTACTGGCATGCAATCCAGGCGAATGACGCTCGCACGGCGACGTGGACATTCAGCGAGCCGGTCGATGCGCAAGGCGCGATCCTGTTGCTGGACAATGCCGCGGCAGCCGCGCCGGTGGATATGAGCAACGTCAAGACCGGCAACGGCGGCACGGTGCATTCCGACTCGATGACGACGACGGCGGACGGCGACCTAATCCTGATTTTCAAGGCGACTGATTTTGGGAACGCGCCGCTGCAGCCGCAGATTCCGGGCGACATGAGCGCAGTCGTGGCTCAGGGGAAGGCGCCGCTCGAATACTGGATCCTTGCGACCTGGCAGAGTCAGAACGGCGCCACCGAGGAAACGGAGTTCAGTTTTCCGCAACTCTTCAACTGGACAGCCGCGCAAGTCGCGATAAAGCATGGGTCGCACTGACACGCGCGCGGACGCGATGCGCCCGACCCTGGCGACCAGCCGCGGATTCTTCGCGGTGGCAGTGATTATCGTGGTCGTGGGATGCGCCATCGTTTTTCGGCACCGATGGATAGTGACGCGCATCGACATAGTTTCGGGAATCGTTGCGCTCGGGGCGCTGGCGTACTCATTCAGGCTCGCCGATCCCGCGCCGATGACCGATGAGGCTGTCAAGCGAGACGAGTTGCTTTCACAGTTCGCGGTCTTCGTGGTCTTCCTGGCGTTCTATGCGATAACGGCCGGCTCGGACACGAGTCCGTACAATGCGCATGTGCGCCAAGCGTTTGCTTTCATCCACGGCCACACGTATATCGACGCGCCGAATTACATCGAGCATGCGCAGGTTGGGGCATACAGCTACCAGCTTCATCCGATCCTGCCGGCGATCCTGCTGATGCCATTCACGGCGATCTGGGGGATGGACACCAATCAGAATTATTTTTCGATCATTGTGGGCGCGCTCGACATGGCGCTGGCGTGGCGCCTGCTGGGGCGCTTCCACCTCACGGTGAATGCGCGAAAATGGCTCACGGTTTTTTTCGGCGCCGGCACGATCATCTGGTACGAGACGGTCAACGGGGGCAGTTGGGGAGTTTCGATGGTGGTCGCGATCCTGATCACCTTGATCGCGTTCGATGAGATGTTCGACAAGGGGCGTCCCGCGGTGGTTGGATTTTTTGCCGCGATCGCCGGGCTGGCGCGCTACGATCTCGTGTTTGTGTGGCCGGTATATCTGGCGCTGTTGCTATTCTGGCGCCGCCGCAGCATCCGCGAGTTGTTCTGGTTCATTCCGGGGTGCGCGCTGACGGCGGCAATTTACGTAACGTTCAACTTCATTCGCTATCACAGCCCCTTTGACCGTGGGGTTGTTTACTACATGCCGAAGGATCAGCAGACGCTGTTCGCCTTTAGATTTTTTCCGGGCAACTTCTTCACGCTGTTCTTCATGGCGCCCGGATTGGACGCCAACTTTCCTTACATCCATCCGACCTTTGGGGGACAGTCGATCCTCACGACGAGTCCGGCGTTCCTGCTCGCGCTCAAGGCGAGTTGCCGGCGGATCGAGACGGTATTGATCGCAATGGGCGCCCTGATCGCGGTGACCCCGAGCCTCTTTTACGTTGGCAATGGATCTGCGCAGTTCGGCACGCGCCACTACTTGCAGGCGTTCCCGGTTCTTTTGCTCCTCATGGCGCTCGGCGTGCACCGACGAATCGATCAGATGTCGCGCATCCTGATAACCGTTTCGGTGTTCATGATTACGTGGGGCGTCTGGTACGTCCGGTTTTATGGCCTCGGCGGCTGAGTGCCGCCGCAGATGGCGGCTCATCGTTTGCGCGCGATCACGTACATGATGTCGTAAAAGTTGAGATAGAGCGGCCAACCGCCGACACCCAGCCGATCCAGGAGATCAAGCGCGCGCGTATCGCCGTGCTTCTGCACGAATACTCCGTAGGCCATGCTCCGCAAGCTCCGGTAGAAGCCGCAATGGCGGGCGTAGATCACGTCGAAGCCAAACCTATCGAGCATCGTGGTCATGCTGGCGATCGAAAAATAGTGCGCGTGCGACGGCGGATGCATCAGTCGCCATTTCGTGCGCCTCAGGCGCGCGTTGAGGCTTCCGAAGTCGCCGGTCGTGATGGCGATGAGCGCGCCGGTCCGCATGTGATCCGCGAGCTTCGCAATGTACAAATCCGGGCGCGCGAGATGCTCGATCGTATCCCACATGCATGCGACGTCGAACTCGCGGCCCGCCAGGTCATACTGCAGCAGGTCTGCGCAGGTGGCGTCGAGACCCAACCGGGTTTTGGCGTGACTCACCGCAGCCGCGGACACATCAATGCCCTGGGCGGAGTCGAAGCGATCCCTCGCGACCTCCAGAAAAAAACCGTAAGCGCAGCCGACTTCGAACAGACGCCGATGACGTGCCGGGTCCATGAAGGACTTCAACACCCTCAGGCGCGACAGGAAATTGCGCTGCGCGACGCCCTTGTCTGAAAGGTAATCGTGATACTCCTCGCCCTTGAAGTAGCTTTCGGTATAGATAGCCGCGAGTTCCTGATCGGTGGATTCAGGCGGGGCGAACGCGTGACCACATTGCCGACAGCGCAGAAGTCCGCCGAAGATTGCGTCGCCTGATGAGGAATCGCACGCCACACAGCGTGGTCCGGACAAACTCGGGGCGTTCGCCGCTCCGATCACATCCACCGAAGGTCGGTCCGCGGGGGTCACGACAGCTCTTGCTCGCTGATGAAGCGCGGCCGCTGTTTCACCTCTGAGTAAATCTTGCCGATATATTCCGCGACCAGACCGATGATCATGATTTGAAGGCCGCCGAGCACGTAGATCGGAAGGACCGTGGACGCCCAGCCCGGGACGACCTTGCCGCGCAGCGCACTCACGACGATGAATACGCTGATGGCCAGGGCGCCGAGCGTGATCAGCACGCCACCGATCGCGATCATCCGCAGCGGTGCCACCGTAAACGACGTGACTCCATCCAGCGCAAGCCCGATCATTTTTGTCCACGAATAATGCGTCGTGCCGGCGAGTCGCTCGTGCACGTCGAAATAGACTACTTCCGACTTGAAGCCCATATTCGCAAAAATGCCACGGAGGAATACGTTGACCTCTTTGTAATCGGCCAGCGTGTCCAGAACTTTTGCGGAGATCAGCCGGTAATCCGGATGATCTTTGATGACCTTGGCGCCCATCGAACTCATCAGCCAATAGAAGGCCGACGAGAAAAGCTTTTTGGAGATAGGAACGTTGCCGGGGTTTCGCCTGATTCCGTACACGATGTCGGCGCCCTGACGGTACTTGTCCAGGAAGCTGTAGATAGCCTGTTCGTCGTGCTGCAAGTCGGCGTCCAGCGAGATTACGCAGTCGGCTCGATGCCTGACGGTCAGCAGACCGGCTAACACGGCATTCTGATGGCCGAAGTTGCGGGAGAGCTTCAGCGCTTTGACTTCGCGTTCGGACTTATTGAGTTCGCGCAGCGTACTCCAGGTGTTGTCGATGCTTCCATCGTCTACAAAATAGAGGAAGCTTTCGGACGCTATCTGTCCCTTTTCCCGCAGGTCGCGCAGTATGACGACGAGCCGGCGGACCGTCTCCTGTATCACGAGCTCTTCGTTGAAGCAGGGGACAACGATTGCGAGGCGTGGCCGGGTTCGCGCTAGATCGGTCACGATCGGTTCGTGGCGGTTGAGATCATCGTTGGTCACCGGAGCAAAGCCGCGCGATTCCTGAACTTCATCGGGAGGTCCTTGGCGTCCACCCGATGTGATACTTATTCTGTACCTGAAATTACGACAAATGGCATCACGGGAGTTTAGCGGCTGGGACGGTGGCAATACGTTGGCGCGTGACATGGCGCTCGCGCTGATCGTCGGATTCCTGACCGGCGCACTGTCGATCCCGGTCGTGATCAACCTCGGACTCGGAACGGCGATCAGGATCCCGCTGCTCTACCTGCCCGTTATCGGCGCCACGCTATTCGCGATTGCGGTGCTGGCCGCGAGCCTGGTTGCCAATCGAGCTCCCTCGTTATTCGAATTTTCAAAGTTTGCCGTGGTGGGTGTTCTGAATTCCGGGGTTGATTTCGGCGTCCTGAATTCTTTGATGCTGATAACTGGCGTGTCCTCCGGCGGCGGCTTTTTGGCGTTCAAATCAGTCTCGGTCACGCTGGGAGTGATCAATAGCTATCTGTGGAATAAGTACTGGACATTCGATTCGTCGAAATCCGGCGCAGCACGGCGGGAGTTAGTTGCTTTCCTGGTGGTGACACTGGTGGCAGTGGCGCTCAACGTGGTGGGCGCGGACGTGATCGTGAACGTAGTAGGCGCGCCACGAGGAATCAGTACCAAGCTATGGGCAAACGTCGGCGCTATTTCAGGCGCCGGATTGACGCTGTTCGCGAACTTCTTCGGTTACAAGTTTTTCGTGTTCAGAAAACTGTCGGTCGTTACATAAGAATCGTGAATATACGCCGTTTCGCTTCCGGCGCGTATTTTTTAACACCTGACTAGCCAAAAATCTCTTACGCTGGCACACTCAATCCGGCAAGCTAGAGATCGCCGAGCCAGGGGTGAGGAGTGGCGTCAACTTCGCGACAGATGGATTTCCAATGCATGGGATAACCGACCCCGCGCATATCGCGGACATGCTCGCGACGTGGGGCTATCTCGGCATCTTCATTGCCGTGTTCATCGGTAACCTGGGGATTCCCGTGCCGGAGGAAACCGTGATGCTCGCCGCCGGATTCCTGGCCGGCCGCGCGCTGCTCGATCTGCGAATCGTCTATATCGCCGTAGCCGTGAGCGCAGTCACGGGCGACTGTTGCGGCTACGTCATCGGCCGCACCGGCGGACAGCGCGTACTCGTTCGGCTCGCGTCCGCCTTTCCCTCCATGCGCACGCGTTACGACCGCTTGCAACTTTTCTTTCAGACCCACGGCAGCAAGGCGGTGTTCATGGCGCGATTCATCACTGGCGCGCGATTCATGGCGGGCCCGATGGCGGGTGCGTGCGGGATGCCGTTCTTCCAGTTCCTCGGATGGAACGTGCTTGGTGCGATCGTATGGTGCTCGCTCGTCGTTACGGTCGGCTACCTGGTGGGCGACGAGTTGTATCGCGCCGTGACGATGGCTCATCAGGCGTCGCGATGGATTGGGCTGGCCGGGGTTGCTGTGGCGATCGTGGTTCTCGTCTTGTGGTGGAGGGACAGGCATTCTGCGGTGTCGCGGCCTCAATCGTAGCCGCGTTTGCGGCTGCGTCGCGATGACGGCGCTCGCGCTCGCGCTGACCGGATGCAAGCCGCGCACGCGTATCGATCTCCACTATCTTCCGGGCTTCGTGCCGGGGTCGCAGAACATTTTTCGTCCCGTCAAAATTGCGGTGCCTCCCACGACCGGAGATTTCGGCTCCGGCGATTCCAGCGTCGGCACGATCTACGCCGCCGACGGCGCCCCCCAGACTCCCCTCGTGGTTGCCGATGCGGCCCGCGCGTTCAACAACGGATTGATCAAGGGTCTCGCCGACGCCGGTTTGGCGCCGGTGGCGCTCGACTCAAATCCGGGCGACGGCAAGCCGCCCGAGGGCTCGGATTTCATCCTCACCTCCGACCTCGAACAGCTCGAAGTGAACAAGCGGTTCGGAACGAACCAGACCGTCCACGGCCAGTACTTCTCGATGAGAGCCGTGGTGCGCGTAAAGTTCGAGCTCAAGAATCGCGATGGCGCCGTGCTTTACTCGGGCGAGATCAGCGGCATCGAAAATGAACCGCCAAATCCCGTCGGCGCCGAGGTCTTTCTACCGCTCGAGACCGAACCCGCCGAGTCCTTGTCGGTTGCGCTCTCGCGCGCGGTCGGCCAGCTGATGCTACAGCCCGGATTTCGCGACGCACTGCCGATGCGATCCGTCGAGGCGGCTCCCACTTCGACGCCGCAATCTCCCGGCGCGTCGCATACGCCATAAGAGAGTCAAATCGCCGAGCCCGCAGATACCGAAGTGAATGCCGAACTTAAGCGGACCTGCCCTTGCGCGATTCTTCCCGGCGGCGCAACTCGACGCGGCGGATTTTCCCGCTGACCGTCTTGGGCAGCTCGTCGATGAATTCTATCTCGCGCGGATATTTGTAAGGCGCCGTCACGCGCTTGCAATGCTCCTGCAGTTCCGTCACGAGCCAATCGCCGGGCTCGGCGCCGGGCTTGAGCTTCACGAACGCCTTGACGATTGAGCCGCGATCCGCGTCGGGACTCGCGACCACCGCGGATTCCATTACCGCGGGATGCTCGAGCAGGGCGCTCTCGACTTCGAATGGCCCGATTCGGTAGCCCGCCGAAATGATCACGTCGTCGGCGCGCCCGACGAACCATAGATAGCCGTCGGCGTCGCGTGTCGCCTGGTCGCCGGTCAGGTACCAATCGCCGCGAAACACGCTGGCGGTCTCTTCCGCATTTTTCCAATACTCGAGAAACAGCGACGGCGGCCGCTCCGGACTCACCCGCACTGCTATTTCTCCGAGCTCGTCAACTTTGGTCTCGGCCATTTCGTTGTCGATTACACGGACATCGTGACCCGGAAACGGCAACCCCATCGAGCCGGGTTTCACGGGCATCGCGGGCATGTTCGCGGCCAGGACGGCCGTTTCCGTTTGTCCAAAACCGTCGTGAATCGTGAGTCCCAGCCTCTCCCGCCAGACCTCGATCACCTCGGGATTGAGCGGCTCGCCCGCACCCGTGCAATGCCTCAGTTTCGGGAATGAGTAGTCAGTCAGGTTTTCCTTGATTAGTATTCGATACTCAGTCGGCGGCGCGCAGAAGGTAGTAACTCCGTAGCGGCCGACCAACTCGAGTTCTTTCGCCGCATCGAAGCGGCCGTTGTACATGAACGTCGTCACGCCGTTCATCCACGGCCCGAACAGCACGCCGTAGGCAGCCTTGGCCCAGCCGGTGTCCGACGTTGTCCAATGGAGGTCGCCCGGCCTCACGTCGAGCCAGTTAAGCCCCGTGAACCGGTGACTGTAGGTATAGCCATGACTATGCAGAACCGCTTTCGGTTCCATAGTCGTGCCGGAAGTGTAATAGCAAATCGCCGGCTCCGACGATTTCGTATTCGCGGGCTTGAACGCCTCCAACGCGCGGCTCATCTCTTCCTGCAGGCTCATCCAGCCGGTGCGGGCGGCGCCGGCTATCAGGTAGTGCTCGACGGAGGGGCATTGCTTGCGCAGTTCCGCGATCATCGCGGCATTCTCGACGCCGGCGATTATCGCGCGCGCCCCGGAATGATTCGCGCGGTACACCAGGTCCTTCTCGCGCAGCATCGAGGTGCACGGGATGACGATCGCGCCGAGCCTGAGCGCGCCGATATACGCCGCCTGCCACAGCGTGATTCGCGGCAGCACCAGCAGAACCGGATCGCCGCGCCTGATTCCATGTCCGGCGAGAACGTTCGCGATGCGTTTCGATTGCTGCGCGATATCCGCGAACGTCAGCCGCGCGCGCCGGCCCTCGCTGTCTTCCCACAGGATCGCAACCCGGCGCGGATCTTCGGCGAACTTGTCGATGGCCGCGGCGAAGTTGAAATACTCCGGCGTCTCCCACCTGAAGTCCCGGTACGCGCGCCGATACTTCTCGAGCGTGTCGGTCCTTGTTGCGTCGGTTTTTATTGAATCAGTCATGGGCGCAAATTTCCGCGGGCCGCGTGCTCCGCTGGCGTTTGCGAGCGCCTCGCCGCGGCCTTGATATACTTCACCGTCACCGGCGACAGATCGTCGCGATCGACGCGCACGTCGATTATCGCAAACGATTTGCATTCGTGCGCCGCGCGCAGCGCATTTCTGAGCTGCTCGACCGTGCCCGCCTCGAATCCTGCGCCGCCCCAATCGCGCGCGAGCTTCGCATACGGCCACGGCGGAATCTCGAGCAGTTCGCGCCGCTCGGCAATCGGCCGGAAGATGCCCCATCCGCCGTTGTTGATCACCACCACGATCGGATTCACGCCCTTGGCCGGAGCCTGCGAAATTTCCGGCCCGGTCATCTGAAAACCGCCGTCCCCGCACAACACCAGCGGCCGAAGACCGCTGCCGATTTGCGCGCCGAGCGATGCCGGCACCGCAAATCCCATCGAAGCGTAAAACCCCTGCGCCAGGTAGCCGCCGTTATGCGGCACCCGGATGTCGAGCCCGCCAAACAGCATGTCACCCGACTCTGCGACCACCAGGTATTCGCGCTTGTCGGCCAGAAATTCGTTGACCGCGGCCAGGATCTCGTTGACCTTGACCGGCCTGCCGTCGCGCGCGGCATTCTCGCGAAGATTGTCAGCGTAATGAACCTTCTCATGATGAAGCCGCAGCTTCTCGCGCAGCAACGCGCGCGCGAAATCGCGCACCCCGGCGTCGGTGTAGGCGTGATACTTCACCTCGACCTTGCGATCGACCGCCCACACCGTTCTGCCTTGAATCACGTGCGGCGGACGGTTGCCGAAGTTCATATCGGTTTTCAGACATCCGAGGTTGAGCACGAAGTCGGCCGCGTCCATCCGCGCGACGATCGACGGCGGACTGATCGGGCCGATGTGCACGCCCATGTACAGCGGATGGTCCATCGGGAACGCGCCCTTGCCGAGTACCGTCGTGAACACCGGCGCGCCCATCTGCTCGGCCAGGTTCACCAACTCATGCGACGCCTTGAAGCGATGAATCTCGATGCCGGCGATCAGCACGGGCTTGCGGCTCTGGTTGAACATCGCGGCGGTCTCATGCGCCGCTTCCTCGACCTTGCGCGTGTCGGATTCCTGGAAATGCAGCCGCCCGTCCCATTCGATCAGCTCCTCGGGGACTTCGATCCGGCGGTCAACCATGTCGCGATGAATCTCGATGTAGCCCGGCCGCTGCTCGGCCCAAATGGCGCGCACGACGCGATGCAACTCATCCGCAGCGCTGCGCGGATCGGTCAGCACGGCACACGCGCAAGTTACTTCGTCGTAGATGCGGCGCTGCGATTCGATCTCGCGGGCCTGGTGATGAATCAGCGTGCCGAGTTTGCGTTCCTCCTCGCCCGGGCCGCCCGAGAAAATCAGAATCGGCACGCGTTCCGAGAACGATCCCGCGACCGGATTGACCATGTTGTGGCCGCCGGCGCCGTAGGTCACGCAGATTACGCCGATTTTCCCGGTCGCGCGCGCGTAGCCGTCGGCTGCGAATCCGACCCCCGGCTCGTGCGACAGCGTAATGATTTTCAACCCGTGCTTGCGGCCCAGCGCGAAAAACAGCTTGAGCGCGAGGTCACCGGGGATGCCGAAGACGTGCGACACGCCAATCTTGCGCAGGTAGGCGACCAGAAAATCGCCCAGCGCCATGTGTCTCTTCACTCCGCTTCGACCTCCTCGATCGCCGCTAATTGTAACAAAAACGCCCCCACCGCAGGACATCTTCAGCGCCGCGCTGTGCTAGAGTATGATGTTGGCGGGTTAAGCTGATGTTTCGATCGATGCTTCGCATGCAACTCCTCGGGCCGATGCAACTGAGCCGGCTGGTGATGTACCTGCCGCAGTTCGTACGCTTGTTCTATCGGCTGATCACTGACGAACGCGTGCCGGTGCTGGCGAAAATGGTGCCGTGGATGGGGCTGCTGCTTATGCTGACGCCTCCGGCGCTCGAGCTCGACATGATTCCGATAGTCGGCGAACTCGACTGGATTCTTATCGGCTACCTCTCGCTCAAAGTCTTCATCTGGCTCTGCCCGCCCGACGTTGTGCGGGAACACGTCAGCCTAATCGGGCGTGGCGAATAGCGCAGCACGCTGATGCGACCCCGCGTAATCCTGATCAGCCTCGCCGTTGTCGTTATCATCGCGCTCGTTGCGCTGAGCCTGGCTGACCAGCTGCTGGTCGACTACCTGTGGTTCGGAAGACTCGGCTACGGCGGAGTTTTCAATACAACCGTCGTCGCGGAAATCGCGATCTTCGCGATCGTGTGGCTGGTCGCGTTCGTCGCGATCTTCGTGAGCGGGTTGATTGCGATCGGCTCGAGCCGCGATCGCGAGCGGCTGCGTGTGGTGCGCCGTCCCGACGAGATGGTCGAGGTTAATCTGCCCGAGCTGATTCGCGCGCTCGGCGAACGCGTGCCGTGGCGCGTGATCGTCGCCTGCGGTGCGGCCCTGCTGGCGGTGTTCGCGGCGCAAGGCGAGGCTGCCAGCTGGGATACTTACCTCAAGGGTCTCTACGGGGTGCCGTTCGGAATCGCCGAGCAGGCGTTCGGCAACGACATCGGCTTCTACGTTTTCACGATGCCGCTGCTCGAGGAAATCCGCGATCTGTTCCTGATGCTCATCGTGCTGGCGGCCGCGATTGCGATCGCGGTCTATTGGGCGCGCGGCGCGCTCGACTTCAAGGAATCGCCGCCGCGCGTGTCGCCGGGCGCGGCGGGCCATCTGTCGGTGCTGCTGGGGCTGTTCTTCGTGCAGCGGGCGATGAGTTACTGGCTCGGCCGCTTCGACTTGCTGCTGCATACCGACGGCGTCGTATTCGGACTGCGCTACGTCGATCGCATCCTGTGGCAGCCCGGGCTGTGGCTGCTGGTGGCGCTGTCGTTGGCGGCCGCCGTGATGTGCATGTTCAACGCGCGCGAGGGCGGACTGAGGATTCCGGTCGCCGCGTTCGTTATCGTGTTCGGGCCCGCACTCATCATGAATTTTATCCAGCCGGTGATCGAGCGCTTGTGGGTCAAGCCCGACGAGCTTCGGGTCGAGCGTCCGTACCTGCAACGCAACATCGAGGCGACGCGGCATGCGTACAAGCTCGACACCGTTGACGTGAAACCGTTTGCAGGGCAGGGCACGCTCACGCCCGCGGCGCTCGAAGAGGATTCGGCGACGGTCAAGAACATCCGCCTGTGGGACCCGCGCCCGCTAATCGACACCTACCGCCAGTTGCAGGAAATTCGCACCTACTACGATTTTCGCGACGTCGACATCGATCGCTACTGGATCGAGGGCAAGTACACCGAGGTGATGCTTTCGCCGCGCGAGATGAATCTCGAACAGCTGCCCGAAACCGCGCAGACCTGGGTCAACCAGCATCTCAAGTTCACCCACGGCGCCGGGCTGGCGATGAGCCCGGTCAACCGGAAGGACACCGAGGGACTGCCGGTGTTCTATATCAAGGATATTCCGGCGGTGTCGGACGTGGGGCTGAAGGTTGACCAGCCGGCGATTTACTTTGGCGAGGGGCGCGACAGTTACGCCGTCGTCGATTCCGCGACGCCCGAGTTCGACTATCCCAAGGGGGCAGACAACGTATTTTCGTATTATGCGGGATCGGGCGGCGTGCCGGTGGCGGGATTTTTCCGCCGGCTGCTGTTCAGCATCTTCTTTCGCGACATCAATCTGCTCGTCACCGAGAATATCGTGGCGAACAGCAAGATCATGATCCGGCGCAACATCGCAAGCCGAATTGCGTACCTCGCGCCGTTCCTGAACCTCGACCGCGATCCGTACGCCGTGGTTCTCAACGGCCGCATGGTGTGGATCGTTGACTGCTATACCACCAGCGATCACTACCCGTACTCGCAGCGCAACGCCGATGGGATCAACTACCTCCGCAATTCGGTCAAGGTGGTGGTCGATGCGTACACCGGCGACACCGATTTTTACGTGGCGGATCCCGAAGACCCGGTCATCAAGACGTGGCAGCGCGTGTTCCCCGCGATGTTCAAGCCGATGTCGGCGATGCCGGCGGAATTGCGCACGCACATCCGCTATCCGGAAGATTTTTTTCTGATTCAGGCCGACACTTTCCGCACCTATCACATGACCGATCCGCAGGTCTTCTATAACCGCGAGGACCTGTGGGGATTTCCGCGCGAAAACTACGCCGGGCAGACGGTGCCCATGTCGCCCTACTACGTGATCATGCGGCTGCCGGGCGAGACGCAGGCGGAATACATGTTGATGCTGCCGATGGTGCCGTCGGGACGCGACAACATGATTGCGTGGATGGCCGCGCGCTGCGACGGGGCGGATTACGGTCATCTGTTCGAGTATGCATTTTCCAAGGACAAACTCATCTACGGCCCCTACCAGATTCAGGCGCGCATCAATCAGAATCCCGAAATTTCGCGGCAACTTTCGCTGTGGAATCAGATGGGTTCGAAGGTCCTGCTCGGCAACCTGCTCGTGATACCCGTCCAGGACTCGCTGCTCTACGTCGAGCCGCTGTTCATCCGCGCCGAGAACGGCCAGTTGCCGGAGTTGCAGCGGGTGGTCGCGTCTTACAGCGATCGCGTGGTGATGGGCGATACGCTCGACCTGACGTTGGCGGCGTTGTTCACGAACCAGGGCCCGCCGGGGCAGACGATCGCCAAGGCGATCATGAATGAGGCGGCCCCGCAGTCGATCGGCGCGGGCACGGGCGCGCCCAAGGCCGACATGCAGAGCGCGGCGCAGCACTACAATCGCGCGCTGGACGCGATTCGCGCGGGCGATTGGACTGCGTTTGGTGCGGAGATGAAGCAGCTCGGCGACGAGCTGTCAAAGCCGTCGGATTCCGGACATCCCTGACAGAAGCGCGCGCGCATCGCGAACGATGCGGGCGAACCTGAGCCTTGACCCCCTTCCCATGTGGGAAGGGGAACAATTGCGCGCGAAACAGTTTATCTCCACACAAAATGTTCTTTGCGTAACTGGACGCGCGCTGTATCTCCCTTAGAACATTCGTTTTCCTCTGTCATTCTGAAGGCGGAGCCACCGACTTGGCAAACGCTTTGAAACAACGCAATCAACTGGCGCTTGTCGCGCCGCAACCTGCATCGCGTCAAACATCTTTCAGCGATCGGATCGTCGCCATCGCCGAGCTTGGCGCCGGGACACTCGCGGCCGAGCGATGCGCGATCGCGTTTCCCGCCAGTGGCGTGGGCACCGACAACGTGGTGTTCGCGCCACACGGAGATTCACGATGGGACGCGGTGGTGAAGGCGGTCCTCGTTGCACTCGACAACCGGCTCGGTGACGCGGTCGCGGCAGAAGGGTTGAAGCGAGCGCGTGGAGCGCCGGGTTCAATCGAATCGATTGAAAGGGTTGCGCTGAGTGCGCGGGAAATCGACGCAATCGCCCGGATCGAAAAAATAGACGGGCGCCAGATAGCCGCGTCGGCGTTCATCGACGGCGTGAGCGCGGTGCGAATCGCGATGGTGGCGCGGGCGGATCGCGCCCGCGGCGAACTTGAAGCATCGCTTGAACTTATGGCGCGCGCCGTCTTCGCCGAGCTGGCGTTGGCTGCCGCGCGCGCGTCGCTTGAATTCTGGCGGACCCACGGCGCCGAGAGCGGCCGCCAGACCGTCGAGGCAAAGCGAGAGTTGCTCCGCGAGCGGGCGGCGACGAATCACCTGGACAAGGCGGTTGCGGCGGCGCGGCGTGCGCCGACGACCCATCGGTTCAGCCGCTTCGGCGAACTCGTCGCGGGCGGGGCCGGCTTCGATCAATGGGTGGTTGCGGTCGCGGAAGGTGGCGCATTGACGATAGCCGCATCGTCGTCCGGGCTGAAGGAATTCGATTTGGGTGAGGCTCACAGCGCGCTTGGGGAAAGTTTCCGGCGCCGTATCGTGATTGCGCGCTGGCGCGATCGCGACGCGGGCATCGTCGATCGCGCCCAACAATCTTCCGAAGACAGAATGTTCGTTGGTTCGTATGTGTGTATCCCGTTCGAGGCCGGCGCGATCGCGCTGGCGTCGCGCGATGGGCGCGCATCCGCATCCAGGGCGGAGGCGATCGTCGAGCGACTGGCTCCAATCGCAGCGAACTGGGTGATGGAGCGGGAGGCCGCGCGGCGGAGCCTCCTGGTGCGCCAGCTCGCGCTCAGAATGTTTGCTGCGATCGACGAGGAGCGCGCCAGAATCGCACGCGACCTGCACGACGATCAGGCGCAGTTGCTGGCGGCGGCGAAAATTGCGCTCGAGGGCCGGCGCGAGGCGGCGCGCGCGATCTTCAAGCAGGTCGAGGCGGAGTTGCGCCGCAAGACGCGCGAACTTCGTCCAATCACGATCGGAGACGCTTCGCTCGACGAGGCAATCGAGAGCGAGTTCGCGCGGCTGCATCGCGCGGGCGTAACGGCGAAGTTAGTTCACTTGGTTCACGATGGCGCGGCGGAGAAAATCTCGCGCCCGGTGCAGCAGCTATGCTTCCAGGTCGTTCGTGAGACGCTGTCCAACGTGATTCGGCATGCGCGCGCGAAGTCGGTCCAAATCACGATCGAAAGCACCGATGCGGCAGCGCGCGTCTCGGTTACTGACGACGGCTGCAGCATCGGCGCCAACATCAAGGGCGAGGGGACTGGCTTGGCGGGTGCACGGGAGCGGCTGGAGTTGATGGGCGGGAGCTTGACGGTGGAATCGCGGGCAGGCCGCACGACGGTCATCGCCGAAATCCCGGAGTCCGCGTGATGGAAAATCACCAGCGGATTCGCGTGCTGCTCGCCGATGACCATCGGATCTTTCGCGAGGCGCTGCGGATGGTGCTCGCGGCCGAGTGCGAGGTGGTCGCGGAAGCATCCGATGGCGAACAGGCCGTCGCGATTGCCGCGCAACTGAAGCCGGATGTGGTGGTGATGGACGTCGGGATGCCGGGGATCGGGGGACTTGCCGCGGCGCGTCGAATCGGCAAGGAAGTGCCGGCGTGCAAAGTGCTGGTGCTCAGCCAATACGACGACGAGGAATACGTGTTGGAGGCGCTCGGCGAAGCGGGCTGTGCGGGCTATATGGCCAAGACCGACGCGGCGGCCGAATTGCTGAGCGCGGTGCGGGCAGTTCACTCCGGGCGGCGCTACCTGAGCCCCACGATCGCGCCAATCGTGCTCGCGCGGCTGCGGACGGGCGCGCCTGCGAACGCGTCGCGCGCGGCGAATCCGACGCGACGGGAGCGCGAAGTGCTCAAGCTGATAGGCGAGGGCGCGACTACCAAGGAGGTCGCGCAACGACTCGGCATCAGCGTGAAGACAGCGCAAGCGCATCGCAACAACCTCAAGCAGAAGCTCGAGCTGCGCTCGACGGCGGCGATGGTGCGATATGCGATCAAGCACAAACTGATTCGCATCGATTGAGCACGGGGCGCCGACCGAGTAACAATCCACAGCCGGAGCAGCTTAACGATGGCGGAAATAGGACTCTTCGAGGCAATTTACTCGGCGCGATCGCTCAGGCGATTCAAACCCGATCCGGTTCCCGACGATGTAATCACCAAGGTGCTCGACGCGGCGATTCGCGCGCCGTCGGGCAGCAACCAACAGAGTTGGGAGTTCGTGGTCATCAAGGACGCGGCGCAGCGCAAAAAGATCGGCGACGTGTATCGCAAGGGCGGCGAAATTTTGGTGGCGCTCTACGCCAATCGCGTCAAGCCCGCGCACATGAGCGAGGACGCCTACCGGAGACTGAGGGCGTCGGCAACCTACCTGCTCGATCACATGGCCGACGCCCCGGTGCTGTTGATCGCGTGCCTGAAACAGACCGCGCCGGCGGGAGCGCCGCCCAAGCTTCCGCCCGAGGTGGCCGCGGCGATGAAGAGGCAGGCGCGGATCTCAGGCTCGAGCATCTATCCCGCCGTGCAGAACATTATTCTCGCCTGCCGCGGACTGGGTCTCGGCACGGTGCTCACGACGATTCACACCTATTTCGAGGACGAGGTGAAGGCGATATTGGGGCTGCCGCGCGAAGTGCAGACGTACGCGCTGATGCCGATCGGATATCCGCAGGGGAAGTTCGGACCGATCAAGCGCCGGCCCGTGAGCGAGGTCGCGTACCTGGACAAATACGGCAACCATTGGAAGAGCTGAGCGCGGCGCGCTTTACGGAGGCGATCGAAGGGCCGTCCGGGGATCACCAGGCGCCTCGTCTTTTGTCGCGAAGTGTCAATCGGGTTCGCCCGTGGACTATCAGTGCGGTTCGTCGCGAAGATCCTCGGTGACTTTGCCGGCGAGGTGCCGGACCTGGTCGTGTTGCGAGAGCAATGAGGCGAGCACCGCGGGGTCGGGCTTGCCACCGAGGCGGTACGCGTCGGCGGCGTGCGCGAATCGTTCGTAGGCGTTCAGCAGGCGGACGAAATCGCGATGCGAGCGCAGCGACGACTCGCGGGGCGTCGATGATGAGAACGCGTTGGCCTTGTTGAAGGCGTAGTAGAACTCGCCCATCTCTTCGGACGACAGTTGGCGATCGTCGAGCTTGAAATAGGTGCGGCAGTAATCCGCCAGCTTGTCGGACAGATCGGAAAGCAGCGACACGTTCGCCGTCATCGTGCGATGGTAGTCGGACGAATAGCATGCGGTGGCCGCAGCGATGGCAATCGCCAGAAAAAAGACGGGCCGGCGAAGAGCGGCCCGCCGAAATGATTTCAACAAAACACGACCACGCCCTTTCAGCCGAGATGCTCTTTGAAGAACGCGATGGTCCTGGCCCACGCCTCTTTGGAATGCACGGGATGGAACGACGGACGATCGTCGCACATGAAGCCGTGATCGGCGTCCGGGAAAGAGACCACCTCGGCCGGCTTGCCGGCCTTCTTGAGCGCGTCGCGAAATTCGTCCACTTCGGTGATCGGAATGAACGCGTCCTTGCCGCCGAAGAAGGCCAGCACCGGGGCGTTGAGACCGTCGACGTATTCGATGGGCGGTTTCACGCCCGGCTGCCGCGACTTCACCATCCCGCCACCGTAGTACGGCGCGGTGGCTCTGACAGCGGAGTTGCGGCACGCGGTCATGAAAGCGACGCGACCGCCCATGCAGAATCCGACGGTACCGAACGCGGGCTTGACCTCCTTCAACGCCTTGAGGTGATCGATCGCGGCGCCCATGTCTGCGACGATTTGATCATCGTTGACCGAGCCCATCAGGCGAAAGGCGCCGGGCAAATCGTTGTAGCCGACGACGTTGTTGGGTTGGCGAAAGTAAAGATTTGGAGCGATCGCGACGAAGCCTTCGGCCGCGAATCGATCCGTGATGCGTTTGATGTGATCGTTGAGGCCGAACGCTTCCATCACGACGACCAGCGCGGGATGCGGACCTCCGGACGCAGGGCGCGCGAGATGCGCCGGCATCTTCTCGGCGCCGGTACGAATCGATACTTCATTCGAGACGACTTCCATGATTGAAACCTCCCTAAAAAGATTCCCGTCCGCCGGCAAGCGGGTCGCGATCCCGGATGGCGTTTGACGCCGTCGCCAATCCCGCGATCTTTCTCGCATACAACGAGGCCCGGCTCAAGTGAGACAGTCCGACCAGGCGCTCGCATAAGAAAGTTCACTTTTTCACTGCCGCGCGCGCCGTCTCGCGCCGACCCGCCGCGCGCCGCTAGTATTGCTCCGCCGGTCGATCAATCCGTGTGCCCGGCGTGATATTCCTATGATCCCGCTTCGCGACAACGCCGCGCCGCGCCGGCTGACTCCAATCAACACCGCGCTGATCGCCGCGAACATCGCAGTGTTCGTCTACGAACTGTCACTTGGCGCGGGCGTAACAGCCTTCGTGGGCAGATTCGCGATGGCGCCGGCGGCGGTCACGCGCGCGCTCTCGGCCAACGCTCTCACATGGCAAAAACTGGCCGTGCATCGGAGCATCGGCGCGCTCGCGCCGTTGATGACGACTGTCACGTCGATGTTTGTCCACGGCGGTTTCTGGCACGTCGCGGGCAACATGCTGTATCTTTTCATCTTTGGCGCGGCTGTCGAGAATCGGATGGGCGCGTCGCGGTACATAATCTTTTATCTCGCTGCGGGAATCGCCGCGGCGCTCGCAACGGTGTGGATGGCGCCCGAGTCGAGGGTCCCCGTGATCGGCGCGAGCGGCGCGATTGCCGGCGTGCTCGGCGCGTACTTCATCCTCTACCCGCGCGGGCGCATCCTGACGATTATCCCGATTTTCATCTTCGTCCAGTTCGTCGAAATTCCGGCGGTCATCTACCTGATGCTCTGGTTCGCGGTGCAGCTCTACGCGGGACTCGAAGAAGGCGGTCGTGCGGCGACGATGGCGGGTGGAGTTGCGTGGTGGGCGCACGTCGGCGGCTTCATGTTCGGAGTAGCGCTTGGTCCGATGCTGGCGGTGAATCGTCCGCGCCGGCGACGATAGCGCCAGCCGATCGCGCATCAACTGTGGACAGAGTGGTGACAACGGTTGTCATTTCGCTGTGGTAGCGGTCGAAACCGTCGCGAGCGTCTCGAGCGCCGATAACTCGTTCGAAGAAAAATGTGATCGAACTGTGGATTTCCGTTGCGCCAATTCAGAAACACCTTTGCCGCCAGTCTTCTCCGCTCCGCGCGCCCCTGTGGAGAGAGGGCTGACGAGCTCTTGAATACCTGTTCGTCCGCGGTGCATCGCGAATTTCGGCGTTGCCAAGCCTGGCGCTCATTCGCTAGTACGGGGCCTCTGAAAGATTTTGGAGGTTGATGTGGCGGGCGCGGCAGACGATATCCTGAGGCGGGTTCCACCCAATAACTTAGAAGCGGAACAGTCGGTTCTTGGCGCAATCTTGCTCCTGAACGAGGCGATCAATCACGCAATCGAAATCCTTGCGGCTGAAGACTTCTACCGCGAGTCACATCGGCAAATCTTTCAATCGATGGTCGAGCTCACAGACCGAGGTGAGCCCGTCGATGCGATCACCCTGACCGATATCCTTCGCAACAAGGGCCTGCTCGAGCAGATAGGCGGCTCCGCCTACATCGCGGAGCTGGCGTCGGTCGTGCCGACTGCATCCAACGTGCCCTATTACGCGCGAATCGTGCGCGAGAAGTCTGTGCTGCGCAGCCTCGCCTCGATCGCGACAGATATCGCCAGCAGCGCCTACGGGATGCCGAGCGATGTAGATGCCTTCTTGGACCAGGCCGAGCACCGTATCTTCGAGATAGCTGAACGGCGAATCAGACCTTCGTTCCACTCGATGAAGGAATTGACGAAAGATTCGTTGGGCATCCTCGAGCGGATGTACCAAAACCGCGATTTGATCACCGGCGTGCCGAGCGGCTTCATCGATCTCGATCGCATCACGGCGGGCTTCCAGCCGTCGGACCTGGTTATCATCGCGGCCCGCCCCAGCATGGGCAAGACGGCGCTCGCGCTGAACATTGCGTCTTACGCGGCGATGGCCGCGGACCCGCCGGTGGGCGTCGCGTTTTTTTCGCTGGAAATGTCCAGGGAGCAACTTGCGCTGCGCATGTTGTGCTCGGAGGCGCGGGTGGACAGTGCGCGTGCGCGGTCAGGGTATTTGGGCGAGAAGGACTTTCCGAGGCTGGCGGGGGCCGCGGCACGGCTGTCGGAAGCGAGTATCTATGTTGATGACAATTCGAACACCACAGCGCTCACGCTCAAAGCTAAGTGCCGTCGCTTGAAACGCGAGCGCGCCAAGAACCTGGGCCTGATAATCGTCGATTACCTTCAGTTGATGGGTTCCGCGAAGCCCGGTGAAAATCGCGAAAAGGAAATCGCGGAAATCTCGCGCTCGCTCAAGGCGCTGGCGAAAGAACTCCAGATCCCGGTGATCGCGCTCTCGCAACTCAACCGGCAAGTCGAGTCGCGCGAGAACCGCCGTCCGATGCTGGCGGATCTGCGCGAGTCGGGCGCGCTCGAGCAGGACGCCGACGTGATCGCGTTCATCTACCGCGAGGAAATGTACAAGGGCAAGGACAGCAAGGAGCCGGGCGTGGCCGAGGTGATCATCGCCAAGCAGCGCAACGGCCCCACCGACACCGCGAAGCTCACCTATATCAGCAACTACACCCGCTTCGAGAACTACACGCCGGAGACGGGAGTCTTCGAGGATACGGGAAACTAGAACGGGAAACAGAGTCAAAACGACAGGCAGACCCATCCACGATGGGTCGTTCTAGCGCGAGTGCTAGCCGATCCTGTGCTTTTCTGGGAGACTGTTTTCGTATGGAACCGATGTCCGTCGAGGCTCTTGCTAAACAATGCAGCGCAACATGGCCTGCTATTAACGCGGCTCGGGCGAAGACTCGCGAGAAGATTGATCTGGTCAAAAAAGAGCTTATCAAACTGGACGATCCTCAAGTGTCCGTCGTCGTTATGGGCTCGGTCGCTCGCGGTGAGGTAACGGAAGGTAGCGATTTTGACTGGATGCTTTTAATAGATGGGGCCTCCGACCCAGAACATTTTACGCTCGCCGGAGCAATCGCCGAGGCTTTGGAGAAAATTGGGATCAAGAAACCAGGTCCAACCGAAACATTTGGCAAACTCGTGAGTGTACGTCGTCAGAACCTTTTGGACAAGTCAGCAATCGATTTAAGAGAGGATCTGGCCCATCTGGGTTGAGGTTGAGGCTGCAGTTGAGTAGTGCAGCCGGCGACGTTGGTCGAGGGTCTGCTGC